>JBIKPL010000034.1:0-13260 GCA_044357485.1 Cytophagales bacterium | reverse complement strand
ATTGTATGCGCCCAATTTAAAAGCAGGGGTTAATTTAACCATCAATCAAACCGCTGTTTCAGGAGATTTTGAAGCAGAAGCAAGTTTTGAAGATTTCACTCCCGGAACTTTGGCAGACACTAGTAGCGCATTCTTACAATTTAGCGCTATTCCAATTGCCGCAAACGAAATCGCCAATACGGGCATTGCAAACGTATCAAGTGGCTTAGCCTCATCTATCTTTGCAGGAAACAATGCAGAAGCAAAGCCCTTTTTAAACAAAGAGGGAAATTTGAGTGGAACCCTCAAAATTAAACGTTCAGGAAATACCCTTACCGTTACAAGCATTGTAAATAGTAAAAGCATGTTAGATGGATCAACCATTCAAACAATTTCTACGTCAACAAAAACAGATTTCGGAAACAGCGACCTCAATATTGGGTTTCAACTGGGCGCTTTAACAGACGTAAACAAAGTCATTAGCGCTAAAATTACTAATTTCACCATAGTAGGTGGAGGAAGTTTAGCCAAATCAGATGCATTTGATTGCAACTCATTATTATAAACACAGCGGCTGATGGCTATTTAGGTAGTAATCAGCCGCTGTTTATCTCCTAAAACAATATAGATTTTTATCTCTCTCCATTTTTACAACTTAATTCCCAATATTTCCGTAAAAACTAAGAAAATTAGGTTCAAGTATGAACCTAAAAAACAAGTATCACCACTTATATTGAACAAATGAGTTCCTCTTTATTCGAAAACTACGATATTGCACCCCATTTTTTTGATGAAGCCTTCACTTCATCAAAAAAACAGCACATTCAATATGAAAAACTGTTTGAAGAACTTAAAAATTATTCATTTAATGACATCAATGACTTAAATGAATATGCACGTCGTTCATTTTTCAACCAAGGGATTACTTTCAATGTTTACTCAGATCAACATACAGGAGTTGAAAAAATATTTCCGTTTGATTTATTCCCAAGAATTATTCCTCAACAAGAATGGCAACAACTAGAAAAAGGAGTGCTTCAAAGAAATATTGCCATCAATCTATTTTTAAAAGACATTTACAACGATAAAAAAATACTCAAGGACAAAGTTTTCCCTTCAGATTTATTGTTTAGTTGCGAATTTTACAACAAACACATGTTAGGCTTTATTCCTCATGGCGAAATATATACCCATGTTTGTGGCACCGATTTAATCAAACACAGCGATGGCGAATACTATGTATTAGAAGACAATGCACGATGTCCTTCTGGAGTAAGTTATGTGATGTCGAATAGAGATACCATGAAAAAAATGTTTTCTCATGTATTTGCTCGTCACCAAGTACAATCGGTGCAAGAATATCCTGACCAATTATTGGCCACCATGCAATCTGTGGCTCCAGAAGGAGTTGACGATCCCGTATGTGTATTGCTTACCCCAGGTGTTTACAATTCGGCTTATTATGAACATGCCTTTTTGGCGTTGAACATGGGGATACAATTGGTAGAAGGCAGGGATTTATTTGTGGATAAGAATTTTGTATACATGAAAACCATCTACGGTCCCAAAAGAGTAGATGTAATTTACAGACGTGTTGATGACGATTTTATAGACCCATTGGTATTTAGACCTGATAGTAGACTAGGCGTTGCAGGCTTAATGAGTGCCTACAGAGATGGAAACGTCACTTTATTAAATGCCCCAGGCACTGGCGCAGCTGATGACAAAGCGGTTTACACCTATTTACCACAAATCATAAAATACTATTTAGGGGAAGAACCAATTTTAAAAAATGTACATACCTACCGTTGTGAAAAAGACGATGAGCTGAAATATGTATTGGAAAACATGGCACAATTGGTTGTAAAACCCGTTGACCAATCAGGTGGCTACGGCATTTTGATTGGAAGCAATAGTACCAAACAAGAAAGAGAAGACATGAAAGCTTTAATCAAAGCCGATCGACGCCGATATATTGCACAGCCAATAATGTCACTTTCGGTGCATCCGACTTTTATTGACGAAACAGGTAAATACGAACAACGACATATTGATTTAAGAACTTTTACCCTTATGGGAAAAGATCGACAATATGTACTCAAAGGTGGACTTACCCGTGTAGCACTCACCCGAGGAAGCTTGGTGGTAAACTCATCTCAAGGAGGAGGCTCCAAAGACACTTGGGTTTTAGGATAATTGTGCAGCAAGATCAACTTTAAGTATTACGCGACAAAGCGTTAAAAAACAAATATCATGTTATCAAGAATTGCAAATAGCTTATTTTGGATGGGCAGGTACCTCGAAAGAATTGAACACATGGCAAGATTTGCCAAAGTTCAATACTTCTCATCCTTGGATGCCCCAACAAGTTTAAATAAAAAACGCGTATTGGAATCCATGCTTGAAATGAATGGCCTGTCCAAAAACTTTTGTAAAATCACCGACGAAGAAGTTTTATTTCATATTTCTATTGCCCGCACCAATAGTTATTCGATGTTATCGTGTTTAAATTCGGCCAGAGAAAATGCGAGAGGAGCAAGAGATACCATCTCTTCCGAACTTTGGGAAACCATCAACACCTATTTTAACAAGCTCAATGAATTCAACAAAAAACCATTCGATACCGATGAATTTATTGGTATTGTTGAGTTAATTTTAGCCAATAGCGCCATCATTAAAGGTTTAATTGACAACACATTATTTCATAGAGACGAACGAGCATTGATCTGCGAAGGCATTCACCTTGAAAGAGCCATACAAGTCAGCAGAATTTTAGTATCAAAATTAGATGAGATTGCGCATATCGAAAAATCAAATGTCGAAAATGCCGTAGAAACATTCCAATGGGGTACATTACTAAAATCTGCCGAATCGTTTGATATGTGTCATCGATTTTACAGAAAAGTACCCAACAAAGCAAATACCTTAGAATTCTTATTGTTTAATTTTGAATTCCCTAAATCATTGGCTTTCAATTTAGCACAAGCAGAAAGACATTTGGTGACCATAGCAAAAACAAATCACGACATTAACTCCTCACCATTGTACCTATTAGGTAAATTAACCGCCAAAATCAGGTACACCAAATTAGAGGAGGTAAGCGATGATATTACTACCTTTGCCAATGATAATCTATCAGAAATTTACCGTATAGCGGCAGCGATAGAAAACAAATACTTAAGTTATTAAAGCCACAATGGAATATCAGATTTCTTATCATTCTCATAACCAATACTTCAATACCGTTAAAGATGGAATTTTCGAATTCTTGATACTTCCAGAAAATAATGAGGAACAATTGGTATCTACCTGGAAAATAAAAAACTCCTTACAGGTGGAGCCATTCTACTATTTTAACATGTTTGGGTTTAGGGTATGTAGAATAAAAGTCACCAAACCATTCTCTGAATTAAAATTAGAGATGAAGGTGAAAGTTCAAAAAACCATCAGAGGTATTAGCAATGGGCTGTTATGGGAAACGAATGTTTGTCATGATTTACTTCAAAATGATGTATTCAAAATTGACAATCATTTATTTTTACAAAGCACAAAATTCACCAACCTATCAGACGAAAAACACCTTTTGTTTGCAAGTTTAAGTGCAGAAGAACACCCTTACCAATATTTATCAGCCCTTAATACATATATCCATCAGTTTTTTACTTATACGCCTAACATAACAGACGTTCACACCAAAGCTAACGATTTGGTTGACCTAAGAAAAGGGGTTTGTCAAGACTATGCGCACTTGATGATTGCCATTGCAAGGCATAATCAAATTCCGGCTCGTTATGTGTCAGGATTTTTAAATCAAGGAATGGGCTATGTCGGTGCTGCCAAAATGCATGCATGGCTAGAATGTTATATTCCTGGTGCAGGATGGTTAGGATTTGACCCAACCAATAACTTAAAAGCAGACGAGCACTATATCAAAGTCTCTCATGGTTGCGACTATACCGATTGCGCACCCATTAAAGGCGTCATTAGAACAAATGGAAGTCAAAAAACAGACCATGAAGTGGTCGTGCATGCACAATAAAACAATTTGATTTTAAAGCAAAAATAGGGACCGAAGCCCCTATTTTTGTAATCAAACAACACACACGAAAAATAGCCTTTAATCTTTTTGAATTACTTTTTTAACCACCTGGTTAGTCGCTGCATCTATACTATCTACCACCAATACCCTTTCTAATAATACTTCTTTATGAGGAACAATAGCCGCTTTTACATTACTCAGGGTATTGATATGGTGTGAGGCTAAAACCCCTTTTTTAATTTGATCAATGGCAGTTAATAAAGAATGTGATCCTTCCACATCATGTGTCACTTCCCAAATCATCACTCCCCCAGCATTGCCTCTGGCTAATTCTGTTTTTGCAAGCACCTGATTGATGCCATTGTATTGTTCTCCCCTATGGTAACAATCAAAAGGGCTAGCGCCTCTTGCAACAATGTTTTCGTAAGAATCCCAAGCATATTTGGTATGGAAAGGAATACCAACAATGGCTTTCTCTTTTGATAAGCCTTTCATAATCCAATAATTTAAAGATTTATGAGCAAAATCGTACCCAAAGCTAGCGCTATCTTTACTTTCATAAGATAAAATATTCAAGTGATCAACCAAGGCAAATACCTCTTTTGGGAAGTTTTCAGCCATTTCACCAATCGGTGCTACCACAGCAGAAAGTCCTTTTCCTTTCGCTGTTAATTGATGATTTAATTCTGTCATTAAAGACAAATAACTATTGCTTGCATGGGTAGACAATGGGTAAGTCCAATAAATATCGACTCCATCAAGATGGTAATTACTTACAAAATTCATCAATTGTTTTACAAATAATTTACGAGACTTGGTGTTTTCAGCAACCGTCTCCCATAAACCATCTTCTTTTGATTCGCTTCCTAAATTCCAACCCGCTACAGAAATATACACTTTTACGTCTTGCTCATGAGCCTTTTCAACTATTCTACGCAATTTTTCGGTATCTTCTAATTCTGAAATGGAGCCATCGGTATTGGGGAAAATAAAGGCAAAATTCAAATGCGTCAATTTACCGTATTGAATTTCATCTTCATTACCCGCCCATGAGGTGGAATAACCTATAACTTTGTTTTGAGCTGTTATTTGAAAGGAAATAACCATCAATAAAGCAAATACAAGGGATTTGTAGAACTTTAGCATAGGGAGAGTGTTTAGCGTTGAACAAACATAATATAAAAATTCCATTAATTTATATAATTATTAAAAAAAATCATTCAAAAATTATAAGTATTTATTGATTTAATACAATACTTAAGGCTAAATGAATTTTTGAGGGACAAAAAATAAAATAAGCTTAGCGATGTAAAGGCATAGTATGTTTTTCAATGAATAAAAGTCCAACTGTTGCAATAAATATTGGTATTGCACCACCACATTCCAATGCCTATGTCTAAACGCAAAAAACAATTCATACGCTACCCTCACTTTCAAAGCATTCAATTCATCCGAAGAATTACAAAGCAAAAAAGCCTTCTCACAAACCTTGCGTGTACTTTCGGTCATTTTTTCATACCTGACAAAATTTCTAGCATGTGATGTTGCCACAATCCTTCTTTTTGTATACACTTCATCTTGATATAAAAAAAAGAATTTTCGTGATGCCCTGACCCAAAAATCAAAATCTTCATAAGCCAAAGCCTCATCGTACCCACCAAGTGAATCAAAAACCTGTTTTTTAAACATCATGGTAGGAGGACAAATAAAATAGCGTCGCAAAATCTCAGCAAATACATCTCCCTGTGGAACATACGCATTCGACTCCACATGCTTGCCAAGACTGTCTCCAGATTCACTGATGAGAAGAGCATTAGAAAAAATTACCCCGACATTTTCTTGCTGCAATTCAAAAAAAGCAACTTGTTGCTCAATACGCTGAGGCAACATCACATCATCGGTAGCAAAATCGATGATATATTTACCTTTTGCCAAAGGAAAAGCAAGGTTAAATGCTTTACAATTACCAAGATTATGGGGCAATAAAATTACCTGGAGTTGGGGATTATGAAGGGCAATTTTTTGAATAATGGCAGAAGAATTGTCTTCACTACAATCATCTACAATAATAATTTGAACAGCGCCATACGTTTGATTGATCACTGATGCAATAGCCTCTTCCACAAACCTGTCATGGTTATAACACAAACAGATAACAGTGACTAGAGGTGTATTCATGGCTTTATAGATTCCAAATTTCCCAAGCCTTTTCAGCTTGTAAATGAAGCATTTCTAAGCCATATTGGGTATGTGCACCTTGTTCTTTGCCTTTAGTTAAAAACAAAGTGTCGGCAGGATTATAAACCAAATCAAATAAATAGTGCTGGTTCGTCAAGGCTTGATAAGGTAAGGTCGGGGACGATTCGACCTTGGGAAACATTCCAAGAGGAGTAGTATTGACGATTAATTGGTAATCGGCTAACAAATCGGGCGTAATAGCCTGATAGGTAATATGATTTAATTTAGCCTCCCTAGACACCAATAAATAAGGAATATTGAGTGTTTTCAATGCCGCTTCAACTGCTTTGGCTGCACCACCTGTACCAAGAACCAAGGCTTTAAAGCCCTGAAAATGCACAGGCAAAAACTTTTTAAGCGATTCCATAAAACCATAATAATCAGAATTATAGCCTATCCATTTCCCTTGGTTTGATTTTTTAATGACATTTACCGCACCAACAAATTTAGCCGAATCGTCTAAGCTATCTAGCAAAGGCATGATGGCTTGTTTATGAGGAATAGTAACATTAAAACCCTGAATATCAGGATTACTACTTATTAAATGAGCAAATAAACTAACCGATTCAATTTCAAATAACTCATAAATACAGTCGGGTATATGTTCTTTTTCAAATTTTTCAGTGAAATATTTTTTTGAAAAAGAATGCGTTAAAGGATAACCAATTAAGCCAAATACTCTCATAACTACATTTATAAAAAATAACTAAAGGTATCACCTCTTAAACCTAAGCGTATTGTTTCTAAAGGAATTACTTCATTAGGGGCAATATTACCTAAATTTACATTGGTACCAAGCAATTTTATAAACCAAACTTGTTGAGATTTTTGTGGTGCTTCCCAGATAATTTTTTCACTAGGGATTTTAGTTAAAATTTCATCCACTAAACCAGATCTCACTTCGCCAGAAGACCTAAACAAGCCAACGTTTCCACCTTCACGGGCTTCACCGATTACTTTCCAAGCACCAGCATCCAATTCTTTTTGCATTAACTCTATCCATTTATAGGGAGGAATAATAACCGTATCGTCTTTAGAGCCAACTTCAGAAAGTACTGTAACCTGAGAAGACAGTTTTCTAATATATTCGCATTTGATATCATGATCAATTTCAATTGAACCATCTGATACCTCTGCATATTGTAAATCAAATTCATCTAACATTTTACGATAGTCATCAAATTGACCACGAACAATGAAAGCTTCGAATAAAGTACCACCAAAATAAACAGGAATTCCAGCTTCTTTATAAACCGCTAATTTTTCTCTAAGGGTTTTGGTTACAAAAGAAGTACCCCAGCCAAGTTTAACAATATCAACGAAGTCACTTGCAATGCTCATGAAATCTTCTGCTTCTCTTACGCTTAATCCTTTGTCCATAGCCATTGTATAACCTTGTTGCCTTGGTTTCAATGCTCTTTCTGGAATGTTATTTAATTTGAAATTCATAGGTGTATTAATTTCTGAACTGTTCAATTATCTTAAAGATTGCTTTTTGAATTTCGAGGTCTTTAAAGAAATCAAACAAGATCGTGTGGTTTTGGAAATCCAAAAATAACGCATTTTCTAGATAATTAAATGCTTCTTTATAAAATCCTGCATTAATTAAATAAACTACTGCATGGTAGTAAAGCAGGCCATTATCTGGAATCTCCTCAATACCAAGTTTTATCATCTCTAAAGCCTTCTCATATTCCCCTAAATCATAATAAATTAAAGAGAATTTTATCCAAGAATTGGCATGAAAAGGATTGAGATTACAGGCTTGATCATAAGCTTCAATGGCAGAAATGGTATTCCCAACAGTATACTCTGCCTCTGCAAGTGCTTGCCAATAGTCAGCGTTTAATTCATTTAAGTCTACCGCTTTTTTAAAAAAGTGAATTGCTTCAAATGATTTAAGTTGACAATGTAAACAAACACCTACACCAAACCAAGCCTCATCATAAAAACTATCTAATTTAATGGCTTCCCTATAGTATTTAATGGCTTTATCGTATTGTTTTAATTTTTCAAAACAAGCGGCAATACTACAAGTAGTTTCAGCATTGGCTTCTTCATTAGCTTCCGCAATTTTATAACAGGTGAGAGCATCAAGGTACTGCTCCATGTTAAAGTAAGTATTACCCATATTATAATGGGCCGACATGAAATCGTCTTTAATCGCTACGGCATATTCATAGGCTTGAATTGCTTTTTCAAACAAACCTAATTTGTTATAGATAATACCTAAATTATACCATGCATCATGAGAATAAGGATCTTGATCGATAAATTGCTCATAATAGGTAACACTATTTTCTAATTGATCAGTAATATCAAGGCAAAAAGCCAATTCATATAAAGCCTCTTCATGGCTTCTATTTACCTCGATTACTTTTTTATATTGCTCAATGGCCAGATCAAATTTACCCCACATTTGATAGGTGATGCCCATTTGAAAATAGAAAGTATCTTTGTCATAAAAAACATCTTCTACCCCATTCAAAATAGTGATAGCAGACTGGTATTGGCCAGATTGTGCCAGTACCATTGCTTTCACAAAAAGCAAATCCGTATTGTTGGGTTGGTAATTTTGGGCCTCGTCTAGCAAAGTCAAGGCCTCGTCTACTTGCCCTAGATTGGCAAGAATTTGTGCTTTAGAAACTTTAAATTCACCAGCGTGCGGAAATTGTTTCATGGCAAAAGCACATGCTTTAAGCGCCGCATCAAACAAAGCATTCTCCCCATAATAATCAATAATTTCCTCCAAAGCATTTAAATCAAAAAAGAAGAACTCATTGTTGAGCAACATATTTTCATATTGTTTCACCAATTGTTTTCTTTCTTCTGAATCATTGTGAGGTTTTGGCATTGATTGCTATTATATAAAACGATATAAATTTACTTCAATTAAAGTTTTAATCAAATAATAAAAAAATTATTTAACAAGATACGCCTGACAAGCCCAATCCAAAGTATCCTGTAATGGAATAAAAACATGATCAAAATCTAGTTTTACTTTATCATTAACATACACAAATGAAGAGCGAGATTGATGAGCAGTTTCTTTGGTTACTAAAGGTTCTTTTTGGGTAAACAAAGCTTTTAACCATTCAAAACGCCAAGCCAAGGCCGCCATCCAAGGTTTTACCAGTATTGAAGGTGCTTTTTTATGAAAACGAAGCGCCAAGGCAGTAAAAAAAGATTGGTAAGTAATGACCTCATTCGATACAATATATCTTTGATTGGTTTTGGTACTTGTTAGTGCTTTTAAGGTAATTGCAGCAACATCTCTTACATCAACGACATTCATATTGCCTTTGGTAAAAAAAGGTTTTTCGTCAAAAACATATTTAAAAAGTTTACTGCTGCTTTTGTTCCAATTGCCAACCCCTAAAACAACTGAAGGATTAAGAATTATGGCACTTAAACCCTCTTCAATTCCACGCCAAACTTCTAGTTCCGCCAAATATTTTGATTTAGCATAATTGGTTATATAGTCAGAATCGACCCATTGTGAATTTTCATTGATCAAAATCGTTTTAGGATCCCTTCCTAAGGCAGCAATGGAGCTTAAGTGAATCAACTTGGTAACATTATTGGCCAAAGCAGCATTCACCACATTTTTAGTGCCTTCAATATTCACCAACATCATTTCATTAATTTTATTAGTAGAAAAAGAAATCAAGGCGGCACAATGGATAACGAATTCACAACCAGCGATGGCATCATTTAACAAAAGAGGATCCAAGAGATCACCTTCTACAAAAGTAGTATTAGGATAATTGACCTTACAATCCGCTACATTCCTAACCAAAGCCTTGATTTGGTAACCATTTTTGCATAAAAGATCTGCTACAAAACTGCCAACAAGTCCAGTAATACCTGTGAGAAAAACCATGTTTAAAACTAAAGTAAGGTATTATTTAACAAAGGCAAATCCATCAGCTTTTTGAATGATTTCAAACGACTTACCTTCTCTAGGTTGTGCAAATGTTTAATTTTATGGCTATCGGTGCCGATAAAATGAACCATACCATGGTCAATTAATTTTTCTGCCATTTTTTGGGCATGCGTAGAATAATAACCCGTAAGTGAATTGGTATTAAGTTGAAATAATACGCCCCTTTCTAATAAATTAACATAGGTTTCAAAATTAGCATAAGCATACAAATACCTTTCAGGATGAGCAAGTACAGGCATATACCCCTGTGATTTCATTAAAAAAACGGCATTATTATACAAAGGAGAACTATTCATATAAGACGTTTCAAACAAAACATACTTTTTATCTCCAAAACATAATAATGGTTCTTCTTTTTCAAGTTTTGAAACAAAAGCCTCATCCAAATAATATTCGGCCGCAGCATCTAACTGAATAGCTATTCCTTGACGCGCAACTTCAATTTTAAGATTAGCTAAAACAGCAGACACAATTTCAAAATTATTATCATAAACCCCATGCATAATATGTGGTGTCATGATTAATTTCTTCTTGCCTTTGTCTGCCAAATACCTAATCATATCAATAGATTCAAAAATATTTTGAGAACCATCATCAATACCTGGAAGTATATGCGAATGCATATCCACTAAAACGTGGTCTTCAATTATTTTGGAACCAAAAATATTTTGAAAAAAGCCCATTATTTTTTACGTCTAAAGAAATCTACAATTTTAGAAAAGAACGTTTCTTCTTCTTTTTCATTTTCACCATAATAGCCATAACCGTAACCATACCCATATTGGTAACCATAGCCATAACTTCCAAGCATATTATTGAATGCATTTAAAATGACAGACAAGTTTTTGAAGCCATGTTGACGAACTAATTTATTGATGTTTTTTTCAAATCCTTTTTTAGAATATTCAGCCCTTACCACATAAATAGGTAAATCTACTTTTCTCATCACCAAAATCCCATCGGTCACAAGCCCAACAGGAGGCGTATCTATGATGATGATATCGTACCTTGATTTAAGATAATTCATCACCTCATCAAATTCAGGTTTTAAGATTAACTCAGAAGGATTTGGAGGCGTTGGGCCAGAAGTAATAAAATCAAGGGTATCAATGGTAGAACGATGAATACAATCTTCCACCCTATGTTTACCAATTAAGACTGTACTCATTCCTTTATCGTTATCAACCCCGAAACCAACATTGATTTTAGGCTTACGCATATCCATATCAATGATACAAACTTTTGTACCAGAAAAAGCAATTACCCCACCTAAATTGATGGCCACAAAAGTTTTACCTTCACCACTTATAGTGGATGTAACAGATATCAACTTTTTGCTTTTATCAGAAGACAAAAATTCTAAATTGGTTCGAATAGACCTCAATGCCTCTATAACTGGTGATTTAGGATTTTTATCAACCACAAGCCTAGAAACATCCATGGCTTTACCAAATACCGGTACAAAACCTAAAACGGGTGCAATGGTAGCTTTCTCTAACTCTCCTACATTATTTATGGTATTATGAGATAAATACTTAAAAAAAACCAAAAACAAACCCAAAGCAAAACCAATACCGCCGCCGATTATATAGGCCGTTGTCTTTTTGGGTGAAACAGGTAATTTTGAAATCATAGGTTGTGCTAAAACCACGAATTCAGCCACTGCACCAGCTTTAATCATTCCATATTCTGCTTTTTTATCAATAAGCATTAAATAAAATTTCTCATACAAACTATAGAAACGTTTAAGCCTGGTAAGTTCCGTTTCTTTAGAGGGTAACTGGTAAAAGGTATTTTCTTCTTCAATAATTTTATTATTGAAATCAACAATGGCCTCGTAAAGCAATTTTTTGTTTTGCAGTATTAATTCTAACAAAGCATTTTTTACATTTTCGATTTCAATATCTTTATTTTTAGCAGCAAAAGTAGTTGATTTACTCGTGGCTAATAATTTCTCTTTCTCTTGTTGTAATTTATTCAGTTGCAAAATACCATTGGTAATTTGCACATCAGGTAAAGCAGATAAAGTTGGCAAATGCTGTTTAACACTTTCATTTTTAAGCATCAAAGCTTTTAATTGATCCAATACTGCCATTTGAATTTTGGCTTGGGCAAGTTGTGTTTTTAATTCTTCTCCATGCGCCAAAACCCGCCCAACTTCACCCGAAATACTGGTCGTTTTATTTACTCGGGTAAAATTCTCTAATTTATTTTCATATTCCCCTAAATTCCTTTCGGTAACCCCTAATTGCTCATTTAAGAAATTGATGGTTTGTTCTTGGGCTTTAAATTTTCTTTGTAAAGATTCAATCAAATAAACTGAATCGATTGCTTTGACTACATCTCTTGATTTATTGCCGTTAAAGTCTTTAAATGAAATTTGAATGGTATAAGCTGAGGAGTTAATCACAGTAACAGCCATATTTTTAGCAATATAAGCCAACAAAGCATCACTACTGTTAATTGTAAATGAATAATCCCCTTCAATATTGGTAACAAATTTATTTAGGAATAAAACAAACTTAAAATCATTATTTTCAATCGCTTGGCCAAAATTATATTTGCGCTCAATATATTCACCACCCATGTCATAACCAAGTACAAAGGATTGATTATCAATAATCTTTACACTAATTTTATTGTCATAAATATTAACATTTTTAATCTCATAAGAAACGCGAAAGGGAGACGATTGATACAATTCTTGCGAGTTAATACTTCCATCTGAAAAGTAGGAAATCCCCATATCAAGCAAGCCCAATGCCCTCTCATGGATTAATTTAGATTGAATCAATTCAATTTCGCCAGACAAATTGGCATTAGAAGCAGCATCTCCTCCAAAACCTGAAATTCCTAACGCACTGGCATCACTTTTAATGTCTAATTTGATGATAGAAGAGGACTCATAAATAGGTTTCGAATACCTATTATAGCCATATGCAGCCAATAAGCCTATCCCAGTGATAATCAAGACCCAATGTAAATTAGTTTTGGCAACAATTAGTAATTTGATAAAATCTAAATCATTCAAAAAACTATCATCATCATCTACACCACT
>JBIKPL010000228.1:0-4987 GCA_044357485.1 Cytophagales bacterium | reverse complement strand
TTTCTTGTGGGTTGAGGTAATCTTTTAATACGCTATGATTTTACCACAAGAAAAATAGCGAGTGCCGATCACGCGACCGAAGGGAACGCCCTACGAAATGAATAGCTTATCTATGCTATTTAAATCAAACTATTGCACCACTTTAATCAAATACCCTTGCATTTAAACGGTTAAAGTGAAAACTTAAATCTCTAAAAATCAAAAACTAAACTAATTTTCAGCAGCCCCTAAATAGTCGTTTTTAAACCAAACTATTGTTGGTGAAAATGTTCTTTTATAATTTTAATGCGTGTTTTCTAGACTCAATGAATAGAAAACACGCATTTTTAATTAATGAGGCAATTTTTCTCTAAAATAGCCATATACCCAAGTACCAGCAATGGCACTGAGCAAGGAAATTACGATAACACTTGCTCCTGAACCAATTTGTGCGAATAATGGGCCAGGACAAGCGCCTGTCATTGCCCAACCTAATCCGAATATTAGTCCACCATAGATTTGCCCTTTATTGAAAGTTTTGGGATGAAATTCAACGGTTTCTCCATAGATGGTTTTAAGGTTAAATTTTTTAATGATAAAAATGCTGAATGCGCCTACTGCGATGGCCGATCCAATGACACCATACATGTGAAATGATTGTAATTTAAACATTTCTTGAATTCTAAACCATGATACGATTTCGGCTTTGATAAACAATATGCCGAAAAATATACCTACTAGCAAGTATTTGAAATTGTACCACCAAGGATGTGTTAAGTGTGATTCATTAATACAAGTGGTGTCTAAAGCCCTTTCTTCATATTCTTTTGAGCTTTCAGCGTTGTGTTGTTGTGCTGTTTCCATGGTTAATTATAATTGAAGGATAAAAGGAAGAATGAGATTGGTCATGATTAATCCGCCCGCCATAAAACAACAAGTTGCTATTAACGATGGCAATTGAAAATTGGATAAACCCGAAATCGCATGCCCTGAGGTACAACCTCCTGCATATCGGGTTCCAAAGCCTACTAAAAAACCTCCCATCACAATCAATATAAAACCTCTAAGGGTAAATAAACTATGCCAATTAAATAAATCAACAGGAACGATTCCTTCCAAATGCACAACGCCGTATTGTTGTAAATCGGAAACTAAATTGGGATTTATCTCAATAGGGTTGGGATTTTGCAAAAGGCTAATACTAATGTAACCTCCTAAAACTATGCCACCCACAAAAAATAAATTCCATATTTCCTTTTTCCAATCATATTTAAACAAGGAAATGTTTCCTGGAAAACATGCGGCGCAAATATGTCTCAAAGAGGAGCTAATCCCAAATGTTTTGTTGCCAATGAGAAGTAATAAGGGTACAATTAAGCCTATTAATGGGCCTGCAACGTACCATGGCCAGGGTTGACTAAGGGTTTCAATCATCTAGTTTGTCGTTTTTTTATTTGCAAATATACACGCAATAATTAAACTTAAAAGTAGCTAATGTTACAAACAAAAAAAAGGCTACCCTTTCGAGTAGCCTTTTGGTTGTATTGAAAATGTATTATTCTACCACTAATTTTTGAGTAGTGATGTCGTTTTGGGTTTTAATTGAAATGTAATAAATACCTGTTGGTAGTTTTTGTTTTTCAATTAAATATAATCGTGTTACCCCTGTGCCATTTAAATTGAATTCTTCACTGTAATGAATTTTATCGTTCATGTCATAAGGTTTCACGGTTACCAATTCATTTTGCACCCTATTGTAACTTAAGAAAATGTTTTCATTTACAGCAGGGTTAGGGAATACGTTGAATTTAGTGTTTGCTTGATTTGATTCAGAAACCCACTTTAATGAAATAAAATTAAATACCTTGCATTTAAACGGTTAAAGCAATAGGTTAAACCTTTGAAAATCAACAAATAAACTATTTTTCAGCAGCACCCTACGTATAAATACTTGTCACTTTGTGCCCTGTACGCTGTACTCCATACCCTGTACCCTGTACTCAGTACGCGATACCCTATTTATACCCCAATATTTTTAACATCGATTCGCTGTCTTGTTCTTTGGCAAAAAGCGAGGTGGTGATTTCACCGTTTTCGTTTTCTTCAATCAATACATGTTTAGGAGCTGGAATCAAGCAATGTTGAATGCCACCATATCCGCCTAAAGATTCTTGGTAGGCTCCTGTATGGAAAAAGCCAATATACAATGGCTCATTTTCTTCCACTTTGGGTAAAAATACATTGAAGGTATGGGTCTCTGAATTGTAATAGTCTTGACTGTCACAAGTTAATCCTCCCACGTTTACTTTTCGGTATTGGTTGTTCCAATTATTGACCGACAAAAGAATAAATTTTTGATTAAGCCCCCAGGTGTCAGGTAAAGTAGTAATGAAAGAGCTGTCAATCATATACCACAATTCCTTGTCGTTTTGAAGTTTTTGATCAAGAATTGAATAAAGTACCGCACCACTTTCTCCTACCGTAAAACTGCCAAATTCGGTTAGAAGGTTAGGGGTAGGAACGTCATATTCTTTGCATTTTCTTTGAATGGTCTGAATAATTTGTTCTACCATGTACACATAATCGTAGTCGAAGTGTACCGAAGTTTTAATCGGAAAACCACCTCCAATATCTAAGGTATCTAAATCAGGATTGATTTTTCTGAGCTCGCAATACATTTCAATAAATCGACTCAATTCAGACCAATAGTAAGAAGTGTCTTTTATGCCCGTATTGATGAAATAATGGAGCATTTTGAGCTTAAACTTGGGGTTGTTTTCGATACGTGTTTTATATAAATCAATCACATCATTGTATCGAATACCCAAACGTGAGGTATAAAACTCGAACTTTGGTTCTTCGTCAGCCGCTAACCGAATCCCTAGGTCGCAAGTGTCTGTTACCAATTGTTCGTAACGGTCTATTTCTTTAAGATTATCTAAAATGGGAATACAATTTTTAAAACCATCGTTGATTAAATCTGCAATATTTTTAGTGTATTCGGGTCTTTTATAGCCATTGCATACCACAATGGTTTCTTTGTTGATTTTTCCTTTTGCATACAACGCACGTACAATTGGAATGTCAAAAGCAGAGGAGGTTTCGATATGAATATCGTTTTTCAATGCTTCATTCAATACAAATTCAAAATGAGAGGATTTGGTACAATAACAATAGGTATAAGAACCTTGGTAATTGTATTTTTGCATTGCATCAGCAAACCATTGTTTAGCTTTCTTTATTTGACTGCTAATTTTAGGTAAATAGGTAAGTTTTAATGGCGTTCCATATTCTTTGATAATTGGCATAAGAGGCACATTGTTGAAATGTAACTCATTATTAACCACTTTGAACTCTTCTGTAGGGAAGTAAAAGGTTTGTTCAATGAGGTCTTGGTATTTATCCATTAAGCTTGTTATTTATACAATAGTGAAAATCAATTACAATAATCCTATAAAATTAAAAGCTTTGCAATTAATTCAGCTTAAATAATTTTTCAGGGACAATTCATCACTATTATTTTAAAAAAATGATTAATTTTCGAAGCTGAATTATACAATATAAAAATAAACCTATGGCTGATTTCCTTTTTCAAAAACCATTTCCAATTCTAAAAGACACCACTGAATATAAGTTAATCAGTAAAGAGTACGTAAGCACGGTAGAATTTGAAGGTAAACAGATTTTAAAAGTTGACCCTAAAGGATTAACATTGTTGGCCGAACAAGCCATGGCCGATGTGTCGTTTATGTTAAGACCTAGCCATTTGGCGAAGGTGGCGAAAATTTTAGAAGATCCAGAAGCGACTGACAATGATCGTTTCGTAGCGTATACTTTGTTGCAAAATGCTGCCATTGCCATTGAAGGGCAGTTGCCTTCTTGTCAAGATACCGGCACTGCCATTGTGATGGCGAAAAAAGGGGAAGGTGTTTGGACTGGTGCGGATGATGAAGAAGCACTTTCTAAAGGCATATACAACACTTTTACCAATAGAAATTTACGGTATTCTCAATTGGTGCCATTGAGTATGTTGGAAGAGAAAAATACAGGAACGAATTTGCCTGCTCAAATTGATATTTATGCAGAACAAGGAAATGCGTACAAGTTTTTATTTCTAGCAAAAGGTGGTGGGTCGGCCAATAAAACTTATTTATACCAACAAACCAAAGCCTTGTTGACAGAAGAAGGTTTAATGGAATTTTTTAAAACTAAAATCAAAGATTTAGGCACTTCTGCTTGTCCTCCTTATCATTTGGCATTTGTCATTGGGGGAACTTCTGCGGAAGCGAATTTAAAAGCCGTAAAATTGGCTTCGGCAGGGTATTATGATGAATTACCTACCGAAGGCAATATGGGTGGTCAAGCTTTTCGTGACCTTGCTTGGGAAGCCAAAGTGATGCAGCTATGTCAAGAAAGTAAAATCGGAGCACAGTTTGGGGGAAAATATTTTACCCATGATGTGAAAGTGATTCGTTTACCTCGTCATGCCGCTTCTTGTCCGGTTGGGATGGGAGTGAGTTGTTCGGCAGATAGAAATATCAAAGGTAAAATTACCGCCGATGGGATATTTTTAGAACAACTAGAAACCAATCCGGCGAAGTATTTACCTGCCGTAGCACCTCATTTAGAGAAAGCAGTAGAAGTTGATTTAAACCAACCTATGGCCGATATTTTGAAGTTGTTGTCTCAATATCCTATCAAAACACGATTGAGTTTAAACGGTACTTTAATTGTAGCACGAGATGTTGCCCATGCTAAAATTAAGGAAATGATAGACAAAGGTTTGCCAATGCCCGACTATTTTAAAAATCATCCTGTATATTATGCAGGGCCTGCGAAAACACCCGAAGGAATGCCTTCAGGAAGTTTTGGCCCTACCACTGCAGGTCGAATGGATTCGTATGTTGGGGCGTTTCAAGCCCAAAATGGATCCATGGTTATGTTAGCCAAAGGCAATCGTTCCAAAGCCGTAACCGATGCTTGTGCGAAGTTTGGAGGCTTTTACTTA
>JBIKPL010000227.1:0-5006 GCA_044357485.1 Cytophagales bacterium | reverse complement strand
CGACACTTTTTTAATGCGTCATTAATTATTGTTGGTAAATAAAAGATGTTATTCAATCATTTTTTTTGGTATTTGAAATATAAAAGCTATTTTAGGGATTGACTTTGTATATTGAAATAAATTGTGAAAAAATGATATTAAGATTCATCTATAGTATTTTATTGGTAATGATTGGTTTGCTGCCAATTACAAGTTTTGCACAAGAAGGCAATATTTATTTACACAACTATAATTCAAAACTTGATAACCATCATACTTTATCTATCTATCAGGGACATAATGGTTTAATGTATTTTATAAATCATAAAGGAATTGTCTCTTATGATGGGGTACATTGGAAAAATTTAAGCATTCACAATACTCCTGAATCAGAATCTGTAGCACCAGGCAGGGCAGGGAAAGTATATGTGGGTTGTCATCAAAATTTTGGTTTTATCAGCACCGATAATCTTGGCAATGAAAAATACATTTCATTAAACGGCAAAACAAAGGTCGAAGGAGACATCGTTAAAATTGAATTTACCCAACGACATGTTTATTTTTTTAGTGCTAGGGCTATTTATCGTGTAAATTTAGAAAATAACAAATTTGATAAATACTGGGTTTCAACAAAGGATTATCCATTTGAAGGAATCACCATGTTGAACGATAAAATTTATGTTCAGATAAAAAACAAAGGAATTTTTGAATTCAAAAATGAAGTGTTGACTTACGTAACCGGAAACAAAGAAATTGGTGCTAATAAGGTCGTAACGTCATTCCCTTTCGATAGTCGTCAAAATTTATTAGCAACTGATAGCAATAAAGTGTTTTTGTTTGATGGAGTGAGGTTAAAGCCATTTAAAGTAGAATCACAACAATACCTCAATACCAATATTATTTCGTGTGGTACCGATTTATCTGCCACAGAATTTGTATTGGGAACACTTTCTGGAGGATGTGTAATCATTGATAAAAGCACCGGCAATACCAAATATACCGTTAATTATCAAACAGGTTTACCTGATGATGAAATTACAGCGTTGGGAAAAGATATGCAAGGAGGTCTTTGGATAGCCCACGCTTCTGGCGTTACAAGGGCTGATAATAATTTACCTGTCAAAAAATTCTCTATCTATCCAGGCCTAGAAGGGCATATTACTTCAGCCATATCGATACATGACACCCTGTATGTCGCTACCAGTGAAGGCTTATTTTATTTGTCTAAAGTGGAGAGCCTAGAAGATATTCAAGAATACATACGCGATACTTTATATACCTATAAGCCAACGATGATGGCTGAGGATGAAACAAGACCACGTAGAGAGGCTCAGATTCAAAGTATTACCAAAACGGTTACGATTGTTCAAGATAAACCAGAAACAAAACTTGATAAAATGCTTTCTCTTTTTTCTAAAAAGAAAAAGAAAAACCAACCCAATATTCAAGAACGAATTGACACGGTTAAAATTAATAAACCACACCCTCAAATTTCCAAACGGCCAGTGGTAATATCTTTACCCAAAAAACATATTGCTGCCGTGAAAGTGAGGGTAAAATCATCCAATAGGCGTAAAAAAGAAATCTATGCCATGCAATCTATCCCTTATGTATATAAAAGGGTAAATGGCATCAGTGGAAAATGTAGACAAATGATTGCCTACAAAGATGGTATGCTTGTCGCCTCAAATGTGGGTTTGTTTTTCGTCAAAGGAATTAATTCAAAACCATTATTAAAAGGGCATTATGTGAATTTTGTACATGAGTCAGAAAAAAATCCTGCTAAATTTTTTGTGGGCACAAGCCATGGTTTATACCAAGCCTTAGACCAAAATGGCGTTTGGAGGTCTGAAAAATTGTATCCCAATATTAACCCTAACATCAATTCTATAGCGGAAGAAAATGACTTTATTTGGTTAGGAGCTTTTAATCAAATCATTAAAATACCGTATGAAAATGACCTATTAGGAGAAGCTTTGACCCTGTCATTTCATAATGGCTATTCAGAAAATATTCAGGTAAGAGAAGTAGATGGTAAAGCGGTGTTTTTCTTTAGTTCTGGTATCATGAAATACAATTATAAACTTCAAAAGTTTGTAAAAGATCCTAAATTACAACACTATTTTTCCCATAATGCTAAATTTATATTTACCCAACCAGGTTATTCGTGGTCAAACAGTAATTTTAAATGGAAAACGATTTCATTTAATGCTAAAAATGAAATTGCAAATTCTTCTTACATTGATTTGTTAGACAAAGTACAGGATATTTATACCGACAGGCATCAAAATCTTTGGGTAGTCAATGATAATGCTTTGCATAATGTAAAATCTGCTACAAAACTTAAAGATAAATTAAGCGATTTCTTCATCGACATCAGGACGGTAAAAGGCAAGGATGATAAACACCTAGACCTTGATTCTGTGTCTTTGGATTACAACAATAATTACGTAGCCATAGAAGTTTCTTCGCCTTTTTATTTAAGTGAAAATGCCATCGAATACCAATACCAATTAGAAGGTTTACATCACCAAGAGTGGTCTAAATGGACAAGAGACCCATTATTTGAATTTCCATTTCTTCCCGTTGGAAACTATGTTTTACATTTAAGAGCCAAAAATGTATTCAATCAAATAAGCAAAGAAAAACTGTTTTACATTACCATTAAACCACCTTTTTGGAAAACAACTTGGTTTATTAGTTTAGTAAGTTTGTTTAGTATTTTTGTCATCTACTTAGTAATCGTATATAGACTGAGGGCTTTGGAAAAAGCCAATAAAGTGCTAGAAGAAAAGGTAAAGATACGTACCCAACAAGTGTTAGAACAAAAAGAAGAATTGGTAAAACAAAAAACAATTATTGAAAACCTTTACCATGACGTGACTGATAGTATTGATTATGCGCAAAAAATTCAAGCGGCAATTTTACCATCTGAACAACAATTTAAGTCGGTTTTAGACAATGCATTTGTATTTTTTAAACCTAAAAATGTGGTAAGTGGTGATTTTTATTGGTTTGCCGAACGTCCCGATCGTTACATTATTGCCGCTGTCGATTGTACTGGCCATGGGGTTCCGGGTGCCTTTATGAGCATGATTGGCAATACCTTATTGAATCAAATTGTAAATGAACGAAATATTGTGGAGCCAGCAGAAGCTTTGAATAATCTTCATAAAGGCATTCGAAGATTGTTAAAACAAGACCAAGCCGACAATCTCCAAAAAGATGGAATGGATATCGTGTTGATTTCTGTTCATAAAACTACCCATGAAGTGCAATATGCAGGCGCGAACAATTCATTGTTCTACATTGAAAATGATCAAGTTAAAGAATTAAAAGCGGATAAGTATTCCATCGGTGGGCTTCAAAAAGAACAAGAACGCAAGTTTACCAATCATACCTTGCAAATCACTTCTAAAACAACCTTCTTTTTGACTTCTGATGGTTTCCAAGATCAGTTTGATGAAGCATTTGAACATAAGTTTTCGGCCAAAAGAATGAAACAATTGTTTCTTGACATGTATCATTTAGAGGCTGAAGTTCAAAAAAACAAACTTGATACTACCATCGCCAATTGGAGGGGTACTGAAGAGCAAATGGATGATTTAATGGTTCTTGGTTTTACGATTAATCCTTCTGTATAATTAATTCGATGGATTAATGTAGAACTTGAATAGGAAATTCCTTTAAACATGAGTAAAATTGTGCTATAATTATGACAGTACTTCCCTATAAAGATTTAAAACTGAGTAAGAAAGAGCAGGTAGCGAAAATGTTTGATAACATTTCCCCTAAATACGACTTTCTAAATCACTTTCTAAGTGTTGGAATAGACATTTATTGGCGCAAGAAAGCGATTAAATTGCTTGCCCTGCATCAGCCTAAACTTATACTTGATATTGCTACAGGTACCGGTGATTTTGCGATCGAAGCCTTGAGTTTGTCGCCTGATAAAGTAATCGGTGTAGATATTTCTGCTGGCATGCTAAAATATGGACAAGAAAAAATCAATAGATTGGGACTTGGCAATAAAATTGAATTGATGCTTGGTGATTCAGAAAAATTAAATTTTGAAGACAATACTTTTGATGCCATCACCGTTTCATTTGGGGTTAGAAATTTTGAAAATTTAGAGAAGGGCCTTACGGATATGTATCGTGTTTTAAAACCGGGTGGCAAAACAATTATTTTGGAGTTTTCAAAGCCCAAAGCTTTTCCAATGAAGCAATTGTATAATTTCTATTTTAAAAATATCTTACCTATAGTAGGAAAAGTATTTTCAAAAGACAATACCGCTTATACCTATCTTCCTGAATCTGTAAACGCTTTTCCTGATGGAGAAGACTTCTTAAAAGTATTTGAAAAATCTGGTTTTAAATTAACAAAATGCATACCCTTAACCTTTGGCATAAGCTCCATTTATATTGGAGAAAAATTAGCTTAATATTTTTAATCAGTACACTTGGAAGTCAGTTGGCACAAGCTCAAAAAGTTTTTAACCTTCCTAATTACGATAACAAAATATTGCATTTTGGCTTTTATTTAGCCTTAAATTCTAATGCCTTTGATGTCACTCCTTCTGATTATTTTGTGGCTAAAAAAGATTCGATAGCCTCTATTTCTGCTCCTTGGGCGGGTGGGGCTATGCTTGGATTTATTGTGAGTGTGCGTTTTAATGACTATTTAGATTTAAGGGTATTGCCTGGGGTTTCCTTTACAGAACGAACCTTGAATTATCAATTTACCAACAATACCAAAGTTTCACAAAAGTTTGAAGCCACTTATGTCGAAATTCCGATGATGCTTAAATACAAATCCAAAAGAAGGGGAAATGCAAGAATGTATGTGCTCGGAGGTGGTAAAATGACTTTTAATGCCAATACCAAAAAGAAAGATATCAAACCAGACCAAGTGAGGTTAGAAAATATGGGTTTTGGGGTAGAGTATGGCTTTGGATTCGATATTTATAATGAAATGTTTAAGTTTGCGCCCGAAATCAGATTTTCACATGGCTTTAGCAATATGGC
>JBIKPL010000033.1:0-13320 GCA_044357485.1 Cytophagales bacterium | reverse complement strand
TTGTACTTTGTACTTTGTACTTTGTACTTTGTACTTTGTACTTTGTACTTTGTACTTTGTACTTTGTACTTTGTACTTTGTACTTTGTACTTTGTACTTTGTACTTTGTACTTTGTACTTTGTACTCTGTACTCTGTACTCTGTACTCTGTACTCTGTACTCTGTACACTGTACTCTGTACTTTGTACACTGTACCCTGTACCCTGTACCCTGTACTCTGTACTTTGTACTCTGTACTCTGTACTTTGTACTTTGTACTTTGTACTTTGTACTTTGTACTTTGTACTTTGTACTTTGTACCCTGTACTCTGTACCTAAGACTTAATACCTAAGACTTAATACCTTGTACCTTATACCTTGTACCTAAGACTTAAATTACCCATTTCCAATCAAATGGATTAAATGTGCCAATTGCCTTTACGAATGAAATGGCCAAACTAGGGTCTAGGATTAAGCTAGCCACCACCCCATATAAGCCTCCATACATGTGCGCATCGTGGTTAATGTTGTCGTCGCTGTTTTTGGCAAGATAAGCGCAATAAAACAAGTATAAAACAGCAAATAGAAATCCAGGTAGCACAAAGATGATTACCCCAACACCTTCTAAAGGATAGGAAATGACAGATGCAAAAATAATGGTACTTACACCTCCAGATGCACCAAGTGAGTTGTACCGGGTATTATGCCTGTTTTTAATATAAGACGGAATATCTGAAATGATGATTCCCGTTAAATAGAGAAACAAGAATAATATGCTGCCATAGGCTGCATAGGTTTGGTTGTATAGATGTTCGATTGCAAAACCAAAAGACAAGAAACTAAGCATGTTAAATATCAAGTGAATATAATCGGCATGCACAAAACCAGAAGTGATAAACCTGTAGTATTCCTTTTTTTTCTGTACTTGGTATGGGTTTAAGACCAACTTAAATAAAAGACCATCCTTCTGCCAAGCATAAATACTCAAGCCTGCGGTAAATAATACAATCAATAGGGTGATAGACATGGGATTTGTGATTTAATATAAGAACGTGTCATCCTTTAATAATAGAAAAGCCCTAAGATTTTCATCAAAGGGCTTTTCTATGCGATTCATTTATAGACTAAAAGAATTTATACCTATCATCAACGATGTCAGAAGATTCTTCAATTAGTTTTTTCAATTTATCCGCAGTTCCGTAATTCGAGGCGTTAAATAAATTGGTTTTATTTTGAGTATAATCCTTGGTTGCTGGAACAGGTAATTTGTTGGTTAATTCAATCATTAAAACGCCATTTTCACCCGCGAACGCTTTTGTTTTGTCTCCGTTTTTAACAAGACCAAAAGCATATCCTACTGCATTTGGATCATAACCACCTTCAGCGAAGGCATAAGAACCTAATGGTAATGCTGGTGCTACATTCACGACAGTACCGGTACCTAACTTGGCCGCAATTTGTTCGAATGTACCATTGCTAGCACTCACTTTTTTTAGTAAATCTTTGCTTTTTAATTCTTTACGTACTTGGTATACCACCTCTCTGAAGGCTGGCTCTAAAGAATCAGCGGCAATTTTAGAAATGTCTTCATCTACCGTTAAATACCCTTTTTCACGTTTCTTTTCTAGCATTGTGACAACATAGTTGTTTTTGCATTCAAACACTTCTTTGGCAACGGCACCTTTTTCTATATCACCATAGGTCCAACGAATGATGTCGCGTACTTCTGTTAAGCCATTGATGCTTTGTGAAGCTTTGGCTATTCCTTCCGCCCTCATGATGGTGTAGTTATTTGTTTTTGCACTGTTTACAAAAGAGGCTTTGTCAGTGATTTTAGAAACAAAGTCGTTGGCTTTGTTATAAATCAGTTCTCTTGTTTCGCCGCTAGCTTCTAATTGTTTTTCAACAGTAGCTACTAAATATTTGGTATAGGTAGGAGCTTCTGTAACTTTAATGATATGGAATCCAAATTCAGATTCAACTAATCTTGGAATTAATCCTTTGCTTGTTGAACCGAAAACGGCATCACTAAAAGGTTTTACCATGCTTTTTTTGTTGAACCATCCTAAGTCTCCACCTTTTTGACCTGATTGATAGTCAACTGAATTTTGTCTTGCAATGTCTTCAAATGGCAATCCACTTTGTAACATTTTTAAGATGCCTTCTGCTTTTATTCTTGCATTGGCTTTAGAAGTATCAGAAGATTTATCTTTAGGGGAAATCAAAATATGACTTGCTTTCGCTGACGCTACCGTGTCTTGCGTTGTTTTTACCAATTTGTAAAATTTCAACGACATTCCTTCATTTACTGGACCAACGACTGAATCCATTTTTGAACCATTGTCTTTAATGGCTTGAGGAATTTGGTCAATAAGTACATAATTAGGTAAAGTAGGTACATCTGAGTTGGCACTTACGAATGACGAATCGTCTGTAGCCGCGGCAAATTCAACTTTTATTTTAGACAACAATTCCATGAAAGTAGCGGAATCTTTTGCCGAAGCTACCACAGGGAAAGCGACATATTGTAGGGTAGCGTTATCGTTTTGAACTTTATATTTTTCTTTGTTTTTATCCAAATACGTTTTTACATCATCATTGGTAAATTTGATGGTTGAATCAGCAATGGCGTTATAAGAAGCAAATAAGTATTTAAAGTCAGCTTTTGTGTTTTGGGCAATATAGTCGCGTTTTGCTTCTGCGGTAGTGACGTAAACTGTTTTGGCCAACAAGTTTTCGTATTTTACTTTTAGACGATCTCTTTTGATTAATTTTTCAAAGTTAAACCACATCGCTTTTTGTGCTGGTGGAACTTGGTTGGCCTGAATGGCTTGTAAAAAGTTTCTAACTTGTGCTAAATCAACTTTCCCTGTTTGAGGATTACCAAAGTTTTGAACCACAAAAGCGTGAGGATTTTGGCCTTGCACCATGTCAACTTCTTCTTCGGTGGTTAATGTAATCCCTAGCAGGTCTAATTGTTTTTTGTATCCATTTTCAAATACAAATTGATTCCAAATTTCTTCGCGAAGTTGTTGCACTTGGTATTCTTCCATAGATTTCCCTTGTGCCATTTCATTTTCTTGCTTTGTTTTTTCAACCAAAGCAGCATATTCTTCATACTTTACTTTTTGTCCAGCGATTGTTCCGACATACTGCTCATCAGTTTTGTCCATAAGCTGCATCACTTCACCACCAACAATGAAAAGTAATAAACTTCCTGCAATAATACTTACTGCAATTCCTGCTCTTTCTCTAATTTTTCCTATTAATGCCATTTTTATTCTATTATAAGTGTTGCAAAATAATTATAATGTATGCTAAAATCAAAATTAAACTCATTATTCTTCAATATCTTTTTGATTGAAGAGGGTAACTTTTATTTTATCTAGCCTCACATCGTCTTTAGACACGATTGTGAAGGTAAATGGTGGTTGGTTAATAATGTCATTTGTATCCGGAATATCTTCTTTTATCGAGATAATATACCCGCCTAGCGTATCATAATCTCCTAATGGGATATTCCATTGGTATTTGTCATTGATATAATCTATCTCTAAACGTGCACTTAGTAAAAAATTGTGTTCGTCAAGTTTTTGTTCTGTTAATGCCACATCGTCGTCATGTTCGTCGTTGATTTCTCCGAAAATTTCTTCCATAATATCTTCTAGGGTCACAATTCCTGACGTTCCCCCAAATTCATCTAATACCACAGCCATGCTTTTGCGCTCTTTGATAAATTGAACCAATAATTTATTGGCGTGCTCCATTTCCGAAACGACCGGAATTGTATTTAATATGGCGTTGATTTCGCTAGGTTGGCTAAATAAACCCGTAGAGTGGCAGTATCCAATGATGTCATCGATGGACTGTTGGTAAACCAACACCTTGGAATGACCACTTTCGATGAATACTTGTTTTAAATTTTCTAAGCCATCGGCAATATTTACAGCTACCAATTCGGTGCGAGGAATCATGCATTCACGCACTTTTACGGTTTTAAAATCTAAGGCATTGCTAAATATTTTAGCATCTATATCTGATTTTACCTCTAATTCTTTATTCACCAATTGGTTTTGAATATAGTTATTGATGTCTGTTAAACCAAAAGCGGGATTTTGTTCTGAATAATCAAATCCGAAAACATGGGTAATGGTAAGTTTTGTTAGGCTGATGACCACATAAACCGGTACGTACAATAGCCAATAAAAAAAGCCCATGGGTAGCGCAAAAAAATGAATCATCGCATTTGGATTGATTAAAAAGATACTTTTAGGTAAAAATTCTGCGGTAGCCAAAACAATTACCGTAGAGATAAGTGTTTGACAAATTAATATGACTAAATCATTATTGATAAATTGTGGCAGCCTGCTGCTTAAATGAGGTGCTAAGAGGGTGGCAATGGTGATGCCATAGATAACTTGTGCAATGGTACAGCCAATGAGGGTAGTGCCAATGAAAGTAGAAGGGGTTTTAATGAATTTTGCGACTAATTTTGCAGATAAACTGCCTTCGTTGTCTTTTACGGCAATTTGTAGTCGGTCTGCCGCAATAAATGCAATTTCCATACCTGCAAAAAAAGCAGCGCAAGCAAGGGCGACAATGATGATATAGAGGTCGGAGAGTGGCATTATTTTTTTGACCTAGGAGATGTTGGGCCACTGTCTTCTTTTTCTTTTTCCATTCGTTTTACTTTTACAATGCCATACGACATGAAAAAACTTATCATGAGCATGAAAAACGAATAGCTGTTAGAAAAACCAAAACTAAAGGTTTGGTGAACCCCCACGATAAAGCAAACCACGGCCATGGCCAACAAGAGTGTTTCTACTAATTTCATTATTGTCTAGCGCTAAAGATACCCGTTACTTTTAAAATTTTATAGGTCGAAAAATCTTGTGCGGCAACTAAACCATTGCCTTTTAAAATTTCTGCGGCAGTTTGTATCACCACAAATTTATCGGTAAACACTTGTTTTTTCTTTGGGTCCCAATTTAATTCTTCCGTGGTCAATCGTTTGTGCTCCGCTGGATTCTGAACGATAACATTGCCGATAACCGTATAAAGGTCTGTTATTTTATTGTATTTGCCGGTATTAGAAGTTAAAATAGATTCTTCTACACCATTTTTCTTGTAAAAGATAATTTTTAAACCATTTGGAAAGGTACGATCACCGTTTACAAATTCAAATTGTTTGGGCGCAATGATACGCATTTTAGTGATAGATGAATCACTTAAAAGGGTATTTACAGAATCGATTTCTAATAAAGGACCTGTGTATTTTTCATGAAAAACAGTTTTCTTTTCGTTTGAATGACAAGCAAAACCCATGATGGCCAAGGCGATATAAAGTGTGCGTTTCATTAATCAAGTTGGCGTTTAAAGAACCAAAAGTCATTGATACTTACCCCTAAGTGTATTTTAATGTATTGCTCTTGTACTGCACCATTTGCGGTTGTCCCTTTTTGACCAGCAGCAAAACCAAGGTTGATATTGGTAAGGGTTTTGGGAATAGAAAAAGCAAAACCAAGTGTAGCTCCCAAATCAATGATGTCGTTATTGGCATAGGTAACCGGCGTATGGATAAAATACAATCCTGCACGATAGGTCATTCTGTTAAAATAGTTTTTGGTAGAAACATAGGTTGGGGTGTATTCTCCACCAACTTTGATGCTGTAGTATTGGTTTAGGCCAGCATTGGTACCAAAATTCTCATAATTACGCCAATCAGCAAATGAAAAATCGGTTGCTAGGGACCATTTTTGTGCTTGATCTGTTCCGAAATTATCGAATGCAAAACCAAGGTGGTATGCGAATGGTAGTGCTGAGCTGAAATTGTTTAATTGATTAAGGGTATCCGTTTTGATGATAACCGTATTGGTATTGATATGACGAACTTCAGAAATTGAAGACGAGGTCATATTGCTAAACAGGTCTACTGTACCGGCAACACTAAAATATGTTTTACTTTTTGTTTCAAGACTATCTTCTACGCCTAAAAGTTTTTTATAGGTGACCGATGGCTTGAATTGCAACGTTGACATATTGTTTTTTTGTACGACGGCAATGTTCCTATTGTCAAGCCATGAATTATTTTCTTTGGTGATTGGTCCAAATACATAGGCCGTTGTTAAACCTATCGACAATCGTTTCGAGATACGCACCCCGTTTGAAAGATAGACCTGGTTCAAACCGCCATTTCCTTTTTTTGTTTCGAAAATGGAATGGGCAGTGTCTCCAATAATTTTCACAAGATAAGAGTTGGCGTACGACACTTCACTAAATGGTTTTAGGCCAAGTCCCATTCCCCATAGGTTTGTTTTTTTTCCTTGAATCGTTTTTGATTTCATCGGAAACATCATGCCAATATAATTTAAATTGGCTGCTGTTGAATAATCACTGGCAAGATTAGTTTTTAAAGTTTTGGCTTGACCAATCAATCCGAATTCATAAATCACCGTGCTGTGGGTGATATTGCTTGCAGGATTTAATTGATTGATAAAAAAATGGTGACTACTGGCAAGACCGGATCCTCCCATGGCTACATTTCTAGCATAGCCTTCATTGGAGAAATCACCTATTCCTGTTTGAGAATAAGGCGATATGCCAATTTGTTGTGCCTCGACTGTATTATGAAATGTAATGAGTGCGAGAAAAGCAATCCCTTTAAATATTCGATGCATTATGATATTGCAAAATAGAATTTAAACCTAACATGACCAATTCAGAACACAAAACAATGTCTTCCTTTAATATTGTATTAAAATACACCGCATCACCGCCACAAATGATGACTTGTAGGTTTTCAAATTGGCTTCTATAAGCTTGTATTTGAAATTTCAATTCGGCCAATAGCCCATTAATTACCCCAGATTCAAGGCATTGCATGGTAGATTTACCTATTACGTCAATATGACTAGATGGATTGGTGATGTAAGGCAACTTGGCCGTATATTGATGTAGCGCTTTGAACCGCATCTGCATGCCTGGGGAGATTGCGCCCCCACGATAAATGGCCTTGTCATCAATATAGTCGTAAGTAACGCAAGTTCCCATGTCAATAACCAAAAGGTTAGTGTGTGGATATACATGCAAACCTCCAGCCACAGCCGCTATACGGTCGACCCCTAACGTAAATCTGTTGTCGTAATCTAATGTAAAAGGCAAACGACTTTCCCCATCTAAAACCATAATCCTATCTTTGTTTTCGATAAGATTGAGGTAGTGGTTAATTTCTTTGCCCACAGAAGAAATAATGATTTGTTCCACTTCTTGACTATTGGCAAGGTGAATAGCATCCATTACTTTTTCTGATACCAGGTACGACTCCAGTTTCGTGTTGTTAAACAACGCCGTTTTGGTAAGCGTATTGCCTATATCAATCGCAAGATTCATCCGTTAGTAAAAATATAAATAACAACAAGGCACAAGCGTTTTATGCTTGTGCCTCGTTGTTATTTATTGTGATACAAAATAAATTAAGCTTTCGGTTCTATAGAAACGAAAGATCTATCTTTGTAACCTTTTTTGAATTTTACAACACCATCAGTCAAAGCAAACAAAGTATGGTCTTTACCGATACCTACGTTTGTTCCTGGATTGTGTACTGTACCTCTTTGTCTTACTAGAATATTTCCAGCGATTGCTGCTTGACCGCCATAGATTTTAACACCTAGACGTTTACTTTCTGACTCTCTACCGTTTCGGGAACTACCCGCACCTTTCTTATGTGCCATGAGACTATATTATTTTACAATTGAATCAATAAGAACCTTCGTGAATTGTTGTCTGTGACCATTTTTCTTTTTATAGCCTTTTCTTCTCTTCTTTTTGAAAACGATCACCTTATCACCTTTAACGTGCCCAAGTACAGTACCTGTAACTTTAGCACCTTTAATTGAAGGAGCTCCTATTTCAACTTTCCCGTCGATATCTATTAAAAGTACTTTGTCGAATTCAACTTTCGCACCTTCTTCTGCATTTAATTTGTTTGCATAAACAAATTTATTTTGCTCTACTCTTGTTTGCTTTCCTGCAATGTCAACTATAGCGTACATTTCTTTGTATTGGTTTACTAAAAAGGATTGCAAATGTAACCCAAAGATTAATATTATCCAAGCCTTTATTTAAATCTATCCTATTTAATTGCTCAAAATTGTGCTGTAAGCTATAAGAATAAATTTAATCGGTACGCTTTATTGTATTGATAAGTAGTTATTTATGTGGAGATATTAAAATTTTATAAACTTTTTTTTAGAAAAAAAATATTTAATTTTTTTGTAAAAAATGGTTTGAGATTAGCGTCGGATTTACCATATTTGTGATGTTTCAACCAAAGAAAATTACTCGATCTAGGTTGTTTAAACATATCTATCTGATACTTAAATGTCTCAGTTTTTAGCGTGAATTTTACATACCAATTATTATGCACAGAACAGAACCATTACTTCAAGAGAACCCAAATCGATTTGTATTATTCCCTATTCAGAATGACGATATATGGAGAATGTACAAACAAGCAGAAGCAAGTTTTTGGACGGCAGAAGAAATCGATTTGTCCCCAGATTTGAAAGATTGGGAAACCCTTAATGAAGGAGAAAAACATTTTATTTCTCACGTATTAGCTTTTTTCGCTGCAAGTGATGGTATTGTAAATGAGAATTTGGCTGTAAATTTCATGAGTGAAGTGCAGTTACCGGAAGCCAAATGTTTTTATGGTTTTCAAATTATGATGGAGAATATTCACTCTGAAACCTATTCTCTATTAATAGACACTTACATTAAAGACAATAAAGAAAAAGACAGGTTATTTAATGCCCTTGAAACAGTGCCTTGTGTGGCGACCAAAGGACAATGGGCTTTAAGATGGATTGAAAGTGAAAACTTTCTAGAAAGACTTATTGCTTTTGCAGCTATTGAAGGTATTTTCTTCTCTGGTAGCTTTTGTTCTATCTTTTGGTTAAAAAAACGTGGTTTAATGCCAGGTTTGAGCTTCTCAAATGAACTCATTTCTAGAGATGAAGGTTTGCACTGTGACTTTGCTTGTTTATTGTATACAAAATATATTCGTAACAAATTACCCCAAGAAAGAGTATACCAAATCATTAGAGAAGCGGTTGAAATTGAAAAAGAGTTTGTGACCGATTCGTTGCCTGTGGATTTAATTGGGATGAACGCTAAATTAATGACAGAGTACATTGAATTTGTAGCCGATCGTTTATTGCAAGCGCTTGATTGTGATAAAATGTATAACGCTACCAATCCTTTTGATTTCATGGAAATGATTTCTTTGCAAGGGAAAACAAACTTTTTTGAAAAAAGAGTTGCTGAATATCAAAAATCTGGTGTCATGAGTGATAAAGATCAAAATAAATTTACCCTTGACGAAGATTTTTAAGTTAAAAAAATCATCACACACCCAATATTAAATATTATAAAAGTTAAAAAACAGTATGCTAGTTGTAAAGAGAGACGGTAGGAGAGAATCCGTAAAATTTGACAAAGTAACTTCAAGAATAGAAAGGCTATGTTATGGGCTTGATATGAACTATATTGAAGTAATCGAGGTAGCAAAAAAGGTTATTGGTGGCATATATGATGGTGTTACTACTGTAGAGCTAGATAATTTAGCGGCAGAAGTTTGCGCTTCTATGACTACAAAACACCCTGATTACGCTATTCTTGCTGCTCGTATAGCGATTTCGAATCTTCATAAAGTTACGAGCAAATCTTTTTCAAATACCATGAAAAGGCTTTATACCTATGAAGATCCTAAGACTGGTGAAAATGCGTCTTTAATAGCGAAAGACGTATATGAAGTAATCCGTAACAATGCGGCTTTACTTGATTCAACCATTATTTATGACAGGGATTTTAATTATGATTATTTCGGTTTTAAAACCTTAGAGAGATCGTACTTATTAAAAGTAGATGGCAAAGCCATTGAACGTCCTCAACACATGTTAATGCGTGTGGCTGTTGGTATTCATACCAACGATTTAGAGGCGGCGATTGAAACTTACCATTTGATGTCAGAAAAATGGTTTACCCATGCTACGCCAACCTTATTTAATGCCGGTACTCCAAAACCTCAATTGTCATCATGTTTCTTGTTAACCATGAAAGATGATAGTATTGATGGTATTTATGATACGCTTAAAAGCTGTGCAAAAATCTCTCAATCAGCAGGTGGAATTGGACTAGCCATTCACAATGTTAGGGCAACAGGATCTTACATTAAAGGTACGAATGGTACTTCAAATGGCATTATCCCTATGCTTAAAGTATTTAATGATACCGCACGTTATGTAGACCAAGGTGGTGGAAAACGTAAAGGTGCATTTGCGATTTATATTGAACCTTGGCATGCTGATATTTTTGAATTCTTAGATTTAAGAAAAAATCATGGTAAAGAGGAATTGCGCGCAAGAGATTTGTTCTTCGCCTTGTGGATTTCTGATTTATTCATGAAACGTGTAGAAGCCAATGAAGAATGGTCATTGTTCTGCCCTAATGAAGCACCAGGACTTTCTGAATGTTATGGTGATGACTTCGAAAAATTGTACGAAAAATACGAACGTGAAGGAAGAGCTAGAAAAACCGTTAAAGCGCAAGAGCTTTGGTTTGAAGTACTTGAATCTCAAATAGAAACAGGAAATCCTTATATGTTATTTAAGGATCATGCCAATAGAAAATCAAACCAGAAAAATTTAGGTACCATTAAGTCAAGTAACTTATGTACTGAAATTATGGAATATACTGCTCCTGATGAAATTGCAGTATGTAATTTGGCTTCTATTGCCTTGCCGAAATATGTAATTAACGGTAAGTTCGATCACCAAAAATTATACGAAATCACTTATGTTGCGACCAAAAATCTAAATAAGATTATTGATATCAACTACTATCCTGTTATTGAGGCACAAAACTCAAATTTCCGTCACAGACCTATTGGTTTAGGGGTACAAGGTTTAGCCGATACGTTTATTCAATTAAGAATGCCTTTCGATTCTGAAGAAGCAAGAGGATTGAATAAGGATATTTTTGAAACAATTTATTTTGCTGCCATGACGGCTTCTAAAGACCTGTCGATCATTAATGGTCCTTATGAAACGTTCAAAGGTTCTCCGGTATCTAAAGGGATTTTCCAATTTGATATGTGGGGCGTAACGCCAAATTCTGGTAGATGGGATTGGGATAACCTTAAAAGAGAAGTTAAAAAACATGGGGTAAGAAACTCCTTGTTGGTGGCACCAATGCCAACCGCTTCTACTTCTCAAATTTTAGGAAACAACGAATGCTTTGAACCTTATACTTCAAATATTTACACACGAAGAGTGCTTTCGGGTGAATTTGTGGTGGTAAACAAACATTTGATGAAAGATTTAATCAAATTGAATTTGTGGAACGACAAAATCAAAAATGAGGTAATCACCAACAATGGTTCTATTCAAAATGTGGATAGCATTCCTCAAAATATTAAAGACCTTTACAGAACGGTGTGGGAAATTAAGCAAAAATCATTGCTTGAAATGTCTGCCGATAGAGGAGCATATATTTGTCAAAGCCAAAGCTTAAACATACACATGCAAGATCCTAATTTTGGTAAATTGACTTCCTTGCATTTTGCCGCTTGGAAATTGGGATTAAAAACAGGGATGTACTATTTAAGAACAAAAGCAGCAGCTGATGCCATTAAATTCACAGTTGAAAAACAAGCAGAAGTTTTGCTTGAGCCTATTTTGATCAGTGCCGACCAAAAAGCGTCTGACATGGCTTGTTCTCTTGACAACCCAGATGCTTGTGAAGCTTGTGGGTCTTGATGTATTTGTCATTGATATTTTCCATAAAAAGAGTCAAATCATTTCGATTTGACTCTTTTTTTATGACTGGATTCGAATAGCCCTCAATTCGCATTGGGATAAGAAAAAAATACATTCATTTCAAGGTTCCATTTGTCTATTCCATAAATTAAAACTTTCTTTGTATCAGTATCATTTACCCATATCACTTCCTGTCTTTTGAAAGAAGTTCAATATCAATATCATCCAACACATTTAGCCAACGCTGAGCCTGTCAAAACGCGTCTTGAAGATTTGAAATCACAAGAAATGATTTTGAGTGTTGGGCCGCAACACCCTTCTACACATGGTGTATTACGTTTAGAGGTGGTGACCGATGGGGAAATCATTGTGAACGTTATTCCTCATTTGGGTTATTTGCACCGTTGTTTTGAGAAGCATGCTGAGTCTTTGATGTACAATCAAATTATTCCTTATGTGGATAGGTTAGATTATGTGGCTGCCCTCAATTCAGAACATGCTTATGTGATGGGGGTGGAGCGTATGCTTGGCATTGAAAAGGCGATTCCTGCGCGTGTCGAATATATACGTGTGTTGGTTGCCGAACTTAACAGAATTGCTTCTCATTTTATTGCCATTGGTACTTATGCCATGGATATAGGTGCTTTTACTCCTTTTCTATGGCTGATGCGCGATCGTGAACATATTCTTCGAATGTTAGAATGGGCGAGTGGTGCGCGTATGCTTTATAATTATATTTGGGTTGGAGGATTGTATTACGACTTACCGGTAGGTTTCGAAGAGAGATGTCTGGAGTTTGTACATTATTTGAAACCTAAATTACAAGAATTGCAAACCTTGGTCATTGACAATAAAATTTTCATTGAACGAACTGCAAATGTAGGGGTGTTGCCGCTCGACTTGGCAATCAATTTTGGTTGTTCTGGTCCCATTCTTCGTGCTTCAGGATTGAAATATGACCTTAGAAAAGTAGATGGGTATTCCGTATATCCAGCACTAGATTTTGAGGTACCTATTGGTAAAGGAACTGTTGGTACCGTGGGCGATTGTTGGGACAGAAATCAGGTGCGGGTGCTTGAGTGCCATGAAAGTTTACGTATTATTGAGCAATGTATAATACAGTTAACCCAAGAACATAAACGTACCAAGGCATTTGATCCTCAGGCCTTGGTTCCTAAAAAAATTAGACCTGCAGCAATGGATTATTATGCCAGGGCTGAAAATCCCAAAGGCGAATTGGGTTATTTTTTCAGGTCCGATGGCCGTTCGGATATGCCTATTCGATGTAAGGTAAGAAGCCCTTCATTTGTCAATTTAGCCGTTTTAGAATCTATGAGTAAAGGTGCTATGCTTTCTGATTTGGTGGCAATTATTGGTTCCCTTGACCTAGTGATGTGAGAGGTTGATCGTTGAGAATTCTTTTACATAATCCTCCACTAATGATGAAATTTAAGGTATTGGTGTTTTTGATGCTCTTGTCTTTGCAGGCATTTTCGCAAGCCGATTCGAGCAAACAAAGTTG
>JBIKPL010000226.1:0-5008 GCA_044357485.1 Cytophagales bacterium | reverse complement strand
CAAGAAAATTCATTTTTGCCTGGTGACAAAGCACTTACCGCAGTGTTGTTGTTGGTTTTATCGGCAAATATACCTGTACCTGTTTTGACAGTCCATTCCCCTGTAGAACCTGTTGGCAACGTAGCACTTAAGCCATAAGAAGCAGCACAAATGGACGTGTCTTTTCCAACACTAAAGTTATTTAAAGTGATAGAAATGGTGTCTGTACTGGTACAATTTTGAGCATCTTTAGAGGTAACAGTATAGAGGCCATTCACCGAAGGGGTAAAAGCTTGGCCATTAATGATAGTATTGGGAACCCAAGTATAAGAAACACCTGTCGGAGAAGAAGCCGTTAAGGTAAGGGCTTCTCCTTCGCAAATATTTTTACCAGGACTTGCAGCAATGCTCACCGTAGGGCCATTTTTAATTATGGTGAGTGTACTAGCACTTTCTGAAAAACAAGTTTCTTTTTTAGCTATATTAGAAAATATTCTAATGGTATATACGCCCGCTTCCACATTGTCGATGGTATACACACCTGCATCAGCAATTTTATTAAAATTATTGTAATTGCTTGTACTGTTGGCCTCTGTTCTGGTAATACCACCTACTGTTCCATAATATTTTTTTGCTTGTGTATCATACAATTGATAATACATACACTCCACAATATTTACTTGTATGCTTGCTTTATCACAAACCTTTACGGGACCAGTAGTTTTAAATGTAGGAGGCGTATAATACACCCAGGATTTTGGCAATAAAGCATATTGAAATATCCCAAAATTTGTTTTGGGAATTCTTTCTGCAGGATTGGCAAACTTGGTAAGTTTCGTTTGATTGTTACTGAATTCATCCACAAAATCTAAATAGTCACATGGCTTCCATGAACCAAAAGCATCAATTTGACCACATTTTGTTGGGTCGTTCGTGTTTGGGAAAATACAACTCGCCTTGGTACCATCTCTACTTTTGTTGGCCTCTATAGAAAACATCGGATAAATAAATTTTGCACCGCCTACGGGGATGGTATAGCTATTCCAAGCAAAATGAGGATTGGTTAATAAATGTTTGAAAGTATAACGCGTGGTGGTATTGCCTTCAAAAACGGTATGGGCAGGATTGGCATTTTTTAACGCTTCTAAATAAATAGAATTGTTGCAATAAGGATCAATGGGTCTTCCTCCAATTTGGCAAGTGCCATCTTTTTGAAAATCGAACGCATCAACATAAATAGCATTACTCGGATGGCCTGCTTGGTCATCGTACATGTTATACACTTGTAAATAACATTCATCTACATGGTTGATGTCGGTAGCAACACCCCAAGCACTAGGATCTCCTAAGTTGTTACCCGCCAAAGTCACCCCAATTTTTACGTATTCTAAACCCAAAGGCACTTTGTAAGTATTGGCTGCTTGTTGAGGACTTAACATGCCATTCACCAAATTACCCTTATAATCTTTGTACCATCCTACATCTAATAGTGCGCCTGCACCTTCTCCTTCCATCACAATGCCTTTAATTTGTTTTGTAGGATCATTTATAACAGCATTCCAATCTTTAATGGTAAGCATCATGTCCTCAATTTTGGATTTGCCATTCACGTTAGGCCAATCTTTGATCCAAGGTAAAATGTAGACGTCTACACCTGCTGGAAGTTTAGTAATGATTTGGGTGTAAAATGGACTTGTTTTACTTGCTTGAAATGGATTTCCTTTGGGATCAGTATAAGCATAATTACGATCTAAAAACCGTACAATCACTTTATTGATTTTTACATTTCCAGGATTGCAAGCAACAAAATCTGCAATGCCAGCATAATACGACGCAAGTTCATTGTTGATTGATCCTCCTGATACAGAAGGTTGTTCGATCCACAAAGCAAATCCTAAGGAATCGATTTGGGCTTTTGACTGTTTACTATTGGCGGTAATAATCAACAAAATCAAAATGATGTATGAGAAGTGCTTTTTCATGCTTAACAGAATTTGATTTTTAATAGCTACTTTTTCAAACTTGTATATTTAAGTTTCTAAAAGTTGTTAACTTAAAGGAGGATGCTAATTTTATTTCTATACGTAACAGAAACAATATGTAACCACCTTTTAATTGTTTTATTTTTAAAAAAGTTTCATAAACAATTTATATTTAACAAAACCATCAATAAGAAATAAAATGAAAGGTTTCGTTTTGTTATAATTTGCTATAGCAAACCCAATCTATCTTATGAACACTATACGCATACATAAGCTAGCTTGTTAAGCTTGAATAAATTTGAATAAACCCAATTGAAGTTTTAATTTTTCATGACATGTTCAAAATACACCTTTCCTTCTTTTTCTATTCGAAGTAGATATACCCCATTTCGTAAGGTGGAAATATTGATGAAAAAATCAGGGCTAATCGAAGGGGAGGCAATCTGTTTTCCTGCCAAATCAAAAACCTGTACCAGAGAAACCTGCTCTCCCACATTGATTAATCCAGCAGTAGGATTTGGGTAAATGTCAAATGCTACGCCATGTTCTTGAGACGGGTTACCAGTCAAAGGGTTTACAACAATTTTAAAGGTGTCGGCCACACAGTTATATTTATCTTTTACAATAATAGTCAAATTTTCGGAAGCGGTTATGATCGTTGTTCGCGTAAGTTCTAGAGAATTAGACCACTGATATTCACCCTTCCAAGAAGCTTTTAACATCAACTGATCGTCTTTTTTAACATTAAAGGTCTTCACTTGATTGGCATCTTTGAGCATCGTAAATTGATCTCGAATAATGCCATCTTCGCAAATAAACTTAGCATCCAAACGACCCTCTTTAATACTTAAAGCAAGTGCTCCTGCATTGGTGGCATTGGCATAATGCATCGCGTTATGAGGGTAACCCACTTGCGCACCGCCAACTTTACCTGCTGAGCCAGTAACCACGTACACCGTTCCATCCAAGCCCTTATTTACATTTTTTTGGTACGGGCATGAATTGTTTGAACCATCATATACACCGCTTGATTGACTTTTATTATGCACATTGGCGTCAAAAGTGGCTTCTTTGCCATAATGGCCTTTCATTAATTTACTTCTTTCATAATTATGACTATGGCCACACAGTATCAAATCGACCCCCATTCGTTCTAAGATTTTAATAAAGTTGGTTCTAATTTTTTCTAAATCCGTTTCAAGGTCTGAATTATGCGAACCCATGGTATAAGGTGGATGATGCCAATAGGCAACGGTCCATTTTTGTTTGTTGGCCGCCAAATCTTTTTTAATCCAGGTTACTTGTGGGCCCAACGTATCGTAGAGTAAAAGATTATTTTCAGTACCGTAAGAATCCAAAGAAAGAAAATGAATGTTTCCATAATCATACGCATAAAATGCTTGGTTATTAGACGCTATCCCTCCAGATTCACCATTTTCAGGGGTATCAAAAATGGTGTAATAAGGCACATTTTGCGTCTCAATCAAAGCGGTATTGTTGGCATAATCATGATTGCCGGGAGCTGGCCATACCATTACGTTTTTTAAAAATGCATTTTGATAAATGTTAAAAAAATTACTTTGGTACTCTGCCTCTAATCCTGCATCATAAGCATTGTCACCCACCAATAATACACCATGCGTGGTATCAGTATTCATATAACTAAAATACTTATCACGGACATTTTTTTGAACCTTAGTATTGGTACCACAATCACCTAAAACCAAAAAATTATAATGCCCTTCGGTACCTATTGATGGGTTAGTCATAAAATGGTTTGAAATATCGCCTTGAATTACACCCGCAGCATTGCCTATAGTATAATAATAGTGGGTGTAGGGTGACAAGCCTGTAAGGGTTATCGTATGGTCTGTTCTAGTGCCTTGTGAAACAGCACTCAAATTTAAGTTATTCATAGAGGTGCCATAAGTCACTTTACTGTCTGTCGCAATAGAAGTTTGCCATTTAAGGGTAATGCCAGACGAGGTTGCTTTTTGTAAATATGGGCCTCTCGTTATCGTCAATGGGTTTACAATGCCGGTGTTGCCAACCAATGTTAAATCAAAACTAATATCTGAACTCAATAAATCTGCTTGATGAATTTCGACCGCAATCGTATTTGTGCCTGTCACAAAACTAGAAGGCGACAAAGTGATTGGCTGCCAAGTACTTTCGTCTAAACCAGCAATTGCTGTAGAGGCAAATGTGGTCGACGTAATATTGCCAAGAGGCATATTTAACCGCGAAACCTCTGCGCCATTTACATACACCACAAGGCCATCATCTCTTTTTACATTTAAAGTATAAGAGGTAAATAGGGTGGCGTCTGCTATGGCAAAGCTTTTACGAAAATAGGTTGTCGTATATTTGGCGGCACTATTGGCGCCATAACTAAGGACTGTTTTTTCATCGGCATCGCCATATCCTAATTCTGAAATGCCACTTGCCCATAATGCGTCATCAAATACAGTTGATTTCCAAGTCGCACCTAAATCAAGTCCTTTATCATTGAATTTCCATGAATCACCAGATAAAATAAGGTTCGTTTGTGCGGAAGCGACTATTGATAGTAAGCCAAGCAGTAAAGTGTAGCAGTTTCTCATGGGAGGCAAGTTAAGGTAAGCAATTTAAATAAATTACAATTGATATAGGGATGGCTCAAGATTAAAACAAAGATAATAAAAGTTTTAATATCTTTCAAAGATAAATAAATCTTTCATTTAATTTCGATAAATGGTATTTATGTTTCAATTTGTATTTTAAAAATGATCCTAACAATAGCCAAGAACAAAATAGGAAGGTTATTTATACACAAATCGGGCTATATCATAGTATCTAAACAAGCGTTATTTACAATTGTACTTTTGCTTATTGCTGAGTGCAACTTGACTACAGCTTTCATCATTGTTGAAGACAATTAAAACAGTGTAATTGAACATAATACTATATGACTCTCCGTTACACGTACCAATAACAAAAAAAGCCTATATTTGAAATGTAGAATATAAATATTACAGCCATGAATTTACTTAATTTTTTCGAGAAAT
>JBIKPL010000225.1:0-5020 GCA_044357485.1 Cytophagales bacterium | reverse complement strand
CCTCCTTATCGTGTCACCAGTGGTTCTTTATACAAATACATTAAAAATGTTTCTTCAGCTTCTTTAGGCTGTGTTACTGATTTATAATCAATTAAATTTGTCCTTTATTAAAGGCTTATGAAAATAAAACTAAGAGGAGCTGACTACGTTGTCAAAATCCTTGAACTGTTAGAAGTTGATTCATTGTTCGCTTACCCAGGCGGAGCGGTATTGCCTATTTATGATGCCCTTGCCAATGGTAATGTAAAAGATATTTTAGTAAGACATGAGCAGGCTGCATCGTTTGCAGCCAATGGCTATGCAAGGGTAAAAGGAAAACCTGGTTTTTGCTTGGCTACCTCAGGACCTGGTGCAACCAATTTGGTCACCGGTATTGCGGATGCCTATGCTGATTCAATTCCGATGGTGGCTATTACTGGTCAAGTAATGTTGCATTTAATTGGAACGGATGCTTTTCAAGAAACAGACATTACAGGAATTTGTTTGCCTATTACCAAAAAAACCTATTTAATTAAAAACCTTGATAAAGCGGCTCAGATTTTTACGGAAGCGTATGAAGTCGCTATCAACGGTCGTCCAGGACCTGTACTGATTGATATCCCAAGAAGTGTGCAAGGGGAATATATCGAATTAGAAGAAAACTGGGAAGAAACTTTTGTAAAACCTGTTTTAACACGCGTTTACAAAGCCACGGAACAAGACTGGGCAAAAGCCAAAGCTTTGGTCGCTGGGGCAAAAAAACCTTTGATTATTGCTGGTCATGGCAACTTATTGTCTGACTCTTGGAATGAAATTCGTGCATTCGTTGATCGTGAGCAAATTCCTGCCATCTCTACCATTTTGGGTATTGGCGTTTTCGAAGCCGATAATCCTTTGTATTTTTCTTGGTTAGGCATGCATGGTATGAAATATGCCAACCAAGCCGTTCAAGAAGCAGATGTTATTTTGGCATTAGGAATCAGGTTTGATGATAGAATTACAGGGCGTTTAAAAGACTTTGCTCCCAATGCAAGAGTACTTCATATCGATATCGACAATAGTGAAGACAATAAAAATGTTCCTACAGAAGTATTTATACATGCCGATTTAAAATTGGCTTTTCAAAATTTCCCACTTACCCTTAATGCGGAAAACAGTGTTGACCGTGCAGCGTGGGTAGCGTATTTGAATTCTTTAAGAGCACAATTCCCGATTAAACCTGTTGATTACGATATTTTCAACATGATCACGGCCATCGATGTGTTAGAGAAATTGTCTCCCGACAACATGATTGTAGCCACCGATGTCGGACAACATCAAATGTGGTCAAGCCAATACCTTAATAAATTACAACCCAATCATTTCTTAACTTCTGGCGGTTTAGGCTCTATGGGCTTTGGTTTTCCTGCAGCGATGGGTGCGCAAGCCGCTGCGCCAGATAAAAATGTATGGTGTATCACTGGGGATGGCTCTTTTCAAATGAACCTTCAGGAATTAATTACTTGTGTACAAGAGCAATGGCCTGTTAAAATATTAGTGCTCGATAACAACTATTTAGGCATGGTTCGTCAATGGCAAGAACAGTTTTATTCAAGAAATTATTCTGGTGTTGACTTATTAAACCCTAATTTTGTTAAATTAGCCGAAGCTTATGGTATCGAATCAGCAGAAGCAACCAATGTGGTTGAGTTGGCTGATGCAATTAACAAAGCTAATCAGTGCAAAGGACCATTTTTGGTTCACGCAAGGGTGTTGAAAGAAGATAATGTATTGCCTATGGTTGCTCCTGGAGCGAGCTTAAGTGAAACAATCTACTATCCAGCCAATGAAGTAAAAGATTTCGCAAAGAAAAAATTGAATTTAGAAGATGCAACAAAACAACTGGCTTATAAAGTGTAGTCATACACCAGAGTCTCTCGATAGAATTATGATGTCTTTTCGTAAACGAGGACTGACTGTAGAAAGCGTATTTTATCAGCGAGTTGACGACAACAATGCTACTTGTAAAGTTGTTTTCGATGAAGATGAAACGCAAGCCAAAAGGATTTACAATAATCTAATTAGGCTAGTTGATGTGTATGAAATCACCATCGTATAATACAAAGTCCCGATAGCTTCGGGACTTTGCTGTTTTATACGCATTTTATCTTGTTGATAATATTCTTCAATATTGGAGGAGATTTGTCATGACATTACTACCAAGTTTAAGAAACCATACCATGAAATACACTACCCAAGGCATCAATCAACAAGCTTTTTTGAAGAAAAAAGAAAACACCAAATTCATCAACAAGCTTCAATTAAAAAAAGCATTGGTGCGTACCTTGGATGATACGATTCATAAGGTTCATCATGATGTATTTAAAAAAATCAATTGTTTAGATTGTGGTAATTGTTGCAAAACAACCAGTCCTATTTTTAAAATGCCTGATATTGTGCGTTTATCTAAATTGTTTAAAGTAAAAACACCTCAATTTATTGATGAGTTTTTACACATGGATAAAGACAATGATTATGTGTTAAATTCTACGCCTTGTCCTTTTTTGCATGCCGATAATTCATGTTCGGTGTACGACCATAGACCCACTGCATGCCAAGAATATCCTCATACCGATAGAAAAAAGGTTTATCAGTTATTAGATTTAACCTTGGCCAATACTTTTATTTGTCCTGCTGCTTATGAAATCGTTGAACGGTTAAAAGTATTGATTGAACCCAAATTTAGCAATAAAGAAGTGGTTATTATGCCTAATAACGACAGGAAAAATAGGAGGGAGCGGTAGGCTTAAACAATAATTTTTATTCGAATTGATTTTAAATTTTTAAATGATGATGCAAGGATTAACAAAACTTGAGGCCCAAGCCCTATTAACGAAAAACGGTTATAATGAATTACCTACGGCTAAACCAAAGCAAATTTGGAAAATAGCCTTAGAGGTAATGAAAGAACCGATGTTTATTTTACTCATCAGTTGTGGACTGTTGTACATGTTATTGGGCGATTATGTTGAAGGGGGAATATTATTGTTTGCCATTTCTGTAATCATTATCATTACTTTTTACCAATATCAAAAAACAGAAAAAGCGTTAGAAGCACTCAAGCGTTTGTCATCACTCAAAGCCAATGTGATTCGCGATGGGGTAGAATTTAAAATAGAGGCCAGAGAATTGGTGCTTGGTGACATCATTGTGGTAAATGAAGGCGATAGAATTGCCGCTGACGCCAAACTTTTGCAAATTAATAATTTAGTCGTTGACGAGTCTTTGCTCACCGGAGAGTCTATTCCTGTGGTGAAAGTAACTCAATCATCAGACAACCAGCATTTAATTTTTGGAGGAACACTGGTGGTACAAGGCAAAGGGTTTGCTCAAATTACCGCAACAGGCATACATACGCAGTTTGGGGAAATTGGTACTTCCTTACAAAATATTACCCAAGAATCAACACGTTTGCAGAAAGAAATGAAGGTGTTGATTCGGAACTTATTCATCATCGGGGTATTATTAAGCATAGGAGTTGTTTGCGCTTTTTATTTTACCCGAGGTAATTTTATTAAATCGTTGCTCACGGGGCTTTCTGCAGCCATGTCATTACTTCCTGAAGAATTTCCGGTGGTGCTCACTATTTTTTTAGCTTTAGGCTCTTGGCGATTATCCAAAAACAATGTGCTCACCCGAAAACCTTCTGCAATAGAAACGTTAGGGTCGGCGACGGTTTTGTGTACAGATAAAACAGGTACCATTACAGAAAATAAAATGTCGGTTGCCGCGGTATTTGTACATGATGCCATTTATCAATCAAATTCTTTTGAAAATCATTTGCTAGCAATTGAGGAGGTTTTAAAGTATGCCTACCTCGCTTCGCAAGAGGCAAGTATTGATCCAATGGAAAAGGCTATGGTTGAGGCCTATCAGCAGTATTTTTCATCATCAGTGTTGCCTAAAATTCTTGTGAAAGAATACCCTTTAAGTCCTTCATTGTTGGCCATGACAAGGGTATTTAATATAGACAACAAGTGGATGGCTTATGCCAAAGGTGCTCCAGAAGCCATGTTTGGTTTATGTAATATTACCGAACAAGAAAAGGAGAAGTATTTGAATGCTGTGCATCAAATGGCAAATGACGGTTATCGTGTGCTTGCGGTCGGAAGGTCAAGTATTCATTTGGATGATTTACCTGAATTTCAAAATGGAATTAAATTTGATTTCGTTGGTTTAATTGCACTAGAAGATCCAATTCGTGCAGAGGTGCCTCAGGCTATTCAAGAATGCGCTACTGCAGGCATTAAGGTGATTATGATTACAGGCGATTTTCCCGCTACCGCTAAAAGTATCGCCAATAAAATTGGTTTTGCCACCACTGAAGTCATTACCGGAGAAGAACTGAAGACCATGAACGAGGATGAATTACGAAGTCGTATTCATTCGACCTCTATTTTTGCTCGTGTAGTTCCCGAACAAAAATTACGTATTGTACAAGCCTTAAAAGCCAATAATGAAATTGTGGCCATGACTGGAGATGGCGTAAATGATGCGCCAGCCTTGAAAGCAGCAGATATCGGTATTGCCATGGGCTTAAAAGGAACTGATGTCGCCAGAGAAGCGGCCTCATTGGTTTTGTTAGATGATAATTTTGCCTCTATTGTCGCCGCCATTCGTTCTGGTAGAAGAATTTTTGATAACCTTCAAAAGGCGATGACTTATATTTTGGCTATTCATATTCCTATCATCGGATTGGTACTTTATCCTGCCTTTTTCTCCCATATATATCTGTTTTTGATGCCTTTACATATTGTTTTTTTAGAGCTAATTATTGATCCTGTATGTTCTATTGCTTTTGAGGCAGAACAAGAAGAAAAAGGGATCATGACGCGTCCTCCCCGAAATCCTGATAAACAGTTTTTTGGTGCCAAAAAAATAATTCAAAGTATGCTCCAAGGTTTATTGTTGCTGGCATTAGTGATAGGAGTGTACTATTTTTCGGTATATGAAGGTCACCAAGAAGGGGAGGTTAGGGCACTTTCGTTTACCGAAAAATAGT
>JBIKPL010000032.1:0-13417 GCA_044357485.1 Cytophagales bacterium | reverse complement strand
TATTGGGTATCCATTGAATAACCCCTGTTTGGTATTGTTTAATCAACATAAAAAGCAATGCAGGGATGGCGGTAATTAAAATCGTATTTCCTTTGGTTTGGTACATACTATACCACAACACCAATACAAATACATACCCCGTGATGTTTAGGCTAAAGGTTAAAAAACTGTTTTTTTTGTCAAGGGGGGTTAATTGAGGTAACATTCCTATGAGTATGAAAAATATATTGAGTACTAAAAAGGATTGTAAGAATACCATTGAGTTGTGATGCTTTTAATTTTGGTTTAATTTAATACTAAAATTATAGATTACAAATAATGTCGTTTTTTTAGCATTCGTGCTACCATTAATTTGTACATCCAGTCTAATTGCTGGTACCAATACTTTCCATATTCTTGGCTCTAAGTGAAATACTGTGGGTAATAGCATATAGTTGATGTGATGTGTGAATTTGTGGAGTGATTGAGTCCCGATTTTATCTGGATTTGAGCGCAGCCTTCTTAATTGTTTTATGCTTAAATTGAAGCACTAATACTTGATAACTAAGAAAAAAGCGAGTTTCGAAAGCACGACCCGAAGGGAATCGCCCCAATAATTAGGGTCTGAAAAACTCAATTCACATCATTTGTAAATCATATTTAGCAAATATACTTAAAATTATGATGCTAAAATGGCCACTCCATTTAATTGAAATGATTGGCTAATTCTCTTTGCGTTAGCGGGAGAGGCTTTGTTTGAGCTTCCCGAAAAAATCGGGACGAGTGCCGATCACGCGACCGAAGGGAACGCCCTACGAAATGAATAGTTTATCTATGCTATTTAAATCAAACTATTGCAGGACTTTAATCAAATACCCTTGCATTTAAACGGTTAAACCAACAGATTAAATCTCTAAAAATCAACAAATAAACTGTTTTTAAGCAGCTCCTAATTAATAAAATACTGTATTACAATAATATTCAAAAAATTAAAATCATAGTATCTTAAAAAAAAAATATCTTACAAATTCTAGCATAGATACTTTTACAATACTTACATCTTCTCTACCCACAAAAAATCATCAAGATTCATAATCTTTTGTGAACTTCAAAGATCTATCATGTTGGTCATTGGACGTGCATACAGCATGCTTAATGGGAGGTTTATTGGCAATAATTGTGGCGTGAACGAAGCAGTCCTAATTTAAAAATATGCTCTTGGGTTCAAATGAATCAAGCGCTTATAAGTTTAATTCATACTTTAGGCTTGACTATTGGGGATTTCATTTGCTTTTCTATAATCGTTAGGAGAGCAATGCACAATTTCTTTGAATACCCTATTGAAATGCGACACATTGCCATAACCCACTTGGTAGCCAATGTCAGCGATGGCTAGGGTACTTGTTTTTAACAAAGTTTTAGCCTCTTCAATTCTTAAGATATTGAGGTATTGCTTAAATAATAAACCTGTGTTTGTTTTTACAATTTGAGAGATTTTTCTTTCGTGTATCCCTATGGCATGCTGGATGTCAATAATGGTTAAATCGGGCTTTTGGTAATGCTTTTGTATATATTGTAACACCGTTTTACCTTCTACATCTTGGTGATTGCTGTCTTCAATTTTTTTGTATTGAAAATATATTTTTTGGATATTATGATAGGAATTGTCTTTCTTTTTAAACCATATATATAGAAATATACTGAAGTAGATGCCTAAAAATAAACCCGCATTGCGTAGTAAAAACAGCGTATTTACCCTGAAACTGGCTTCTGTGATTACCACCTTGTCTTCAATGTTTTTTTTGAGGTTAATGCAATTGGAGAAATACAAGTATTTTACTTTAGAGAAATCCGGACGATCAAAGTCTTGTTCTGTTTTATGGTTAGAAGTATACCACCAATCGGGCGTCGTCAACTCGTTTAGGGGCGCTTCAATGGTTTGCATCGTAGGACTTACATGCAAGTTTTCGCTTGCATAGATATAAGAGTTTTCTTCCGATGCTCGGCTATGGTTGGGTACAAAAGAAGAAATGCAAAATGGAATTCTGGTACCATTACTGGCTTGAATGCTTACTTTTAAGTAGTCGTATTCAGAAAGATCAATATAGCCACCATCTTTTTTCGTAAACCGAATATTGCTCTTCGAAAAATCTTTGGCTTCCCTTAAGGTATATTTATATTGTACAATTGTGGGTTTAGCTTGCATCAGGATGATTTCTGAATTGCCCCCATGAACCTTGTCGTCAAAACTCAAGAGTTGCATTGTATTGAAAATTGTTGGTGCTTTAGGGTCAATGAGGTATAATGGAGACCTGTATTGTGAAAAAATATACATACCCACCAATAAAAAAGGCAACATCACCAATATGATTTTATTGGATTTTAATGCAATAATTAACCTTTTGGGTATGCCTATCATGTTGTTTTTTTGTGATGAGTAGACAAATATAAAGAATTCAACTTACAATAAAAGCAACCACAACGAATTAAGCATTTTGAGATGAGGGGTCTTTTCGGTAATCGTTAGGGGAACAATTTTCAGACGATTTAAATACCCGGTTGAAATGAGAGGCGTTGCTATAGCCTACTTTAAATGCAATTTCTGCCACCTGAAAATCAGATTCCTTTAACAATCTTTTGGCTTCTACCAACCTTAAGTGGTTTAGAAACTGTTTAAAATTTAAACCAGTTTTGTTTTTAATCATTATTGACAATTTGCGCTCAGGAATAGCGGTTGCTTCTTGTAAATCAATGATAGACAAATCTTGTTTGTAATAGTAGGTGGTGATAAATTCAAATACATTTTTTTCTTCCTCATTCAAATAGGTGTTTTCTTCCGAATGATCATAAATAAAGTTTACCCCCGTTTGATTTGTTGGTGGTTTTCTAAACAAAAATATACGGCCCAATATAAAGTACACGATGCAAGCGATGGCGCTATAGAGGAGCGGCTTGGTATAATCAATATGAAAACTAAACGCCCGGATTTCAACTTGGTCGGCTACATTATTTTTTATATTGATGCAATTAGAAAAAGTAATTTCCTGAATTTTAGCAAGGTTGGGCGGGCCAAAATCACTTTCTTTTTTATTGTTTTCGGTATACCACCAATCAGGGGTGTACAATGCCGATAAAGGAATCTTAATTGCTTGGAATACAGGCTGCACGTTTAAATTAAACAACGATATTCTAAAGCTAATGCCATCAGTAACCTTGGTGTATTGGTCTATGAACGACGAAAAACCAAGTTGAATGCGGGTGCCTTTACTCGCTTTTATATTCACTAGAGCATAGTCGTATTCGCTTATATTAAAATAGGCGTTTTTATTGGCTGCAAAAGCAGCATCAGCAAATTTGTATTTGTATCCCTCTAATAAAGTATAAGTATAGGCCAACACAGCGGAATTGCTTTGTGTAATTTTGATGGTAGAATTTCCTTGGTGTACGCAATCGGAATAACAAAATGATTGATACGTTTGAGGAGTTGCGGGTAGCGTTGGATTAATGATATACAAGGGTGTACGGTAAATCAATGAAAAATAAATGCCCACTAAGCTAAAGGGAAGTACAATGAAAAATATATTTTTTTTATTAAAACTCATCTTTGATTGCCTAGTGAAATCATTGGGTGAAAAATTATTTTTTCCTTTCAATGGTATATTCTACCAATCCTTGCATGGCATTTCTATACATGGAGTCAGGATATTCGTGTAATAAATCCATGGCTTCTTGTTGGTATTGTTTCATTACAGCGGTAGCATACGCTAATCCACCCGATTTTTTAACGAATTCTATAACTTCCGTTACTTTTTTAGGGTTTTCGCTTTCGTATTTTACCTTGCGAATAATACTTCTTTTTGTCCACCAATCGGCTTTGTTGAGGGCATAAATCAGCGGTAAGGTCATTTTCTTTTCTTTGATGTCTATGCCGAGTGGTTTACCGATTTCATCAGTGCCATAATCAAAAAGGTCATCTTTGATTTGAAAGGCCATGCCAACCTTTTCTCCAAAAAGTCTGGCCTTTTCAATCGCTACGGGGTCATTATGAACAGACGATATGCCTACCGCGCAACAGGAAGCAATTAAGGAAGCGGTTTTTCTTTTGATGATTTCAAAATATACTTCTTCGGTAATGTCAAGACTTCTTGCTTTCTCCATCTGTAAAAGCTCGCCTTCACTCATCGCTTTCACGGCCTGAGAAACAATTTTCAATAAATGAAAATCATTGTTGTCTACCGAAAGGAGCAAGCCTTTCGACAGTAAATAGTCCCCAACAAGCACCGCGATTTTATTTTTCCATAGGGCATTCAAAGAGAAAAATCCTCTTCTCATATTCGAGTCATCAACTACATCATCGTGTACCAAGGTGGCGGTATGTAATAGTTCGATGAGGGCAGCACCTCTATAGGTTTCGTCAGAAGTTTTGCCTTGAAGGTTAGCAGATAAAAATACAAACATAGGGCGCAATTGCTTTCCTTTGCGCTTCACGATGTAATTCATGATTTTATCAAGCAAAAAAACATTGCTTTTCATGGAGTCTTTGAACCTTGATTCAAATTCTGCCATTTCTTGAGCGATTGGTGCTTGTATTTCTTTTATATTCATCTAATAGTATGCTATTGCAATAATACTTATAAATAGTGCTAATCAAAAATTATATGTACATGAATTGATTTCAATTTAAATTATTCTTGCAAATCAATGAGTTGTCCTTAGGCTTAATTTTAAAATTCGCGCCTACATTACCTGAAATCAGAACAATGGTTTTTTTTTATTTTTTTGGGTTTGATAGGAGGGCTAAAGCATGACAAAGGTTTGTGGGGAATATTTAAACAACATCTTGTGACGCTTGATAAATAAAAATGAGGTTTTGGAAGGATTTAACTATTTACTCTAATATTTTTGTGTTAATTCAAATTACTATCAATTTTGGCAAAGACACTTACTGCAAAAACAACTACAAGTCGCCCTCCCAAAAAAAAATCACCTGGAGGGAAATCAAGCTTTTGGCAAAAAACCAAAAAAGTGGCTTTGTATTTCACGATATTCTTTTTTAGTTCTACCATAGGTTTTACCATTTTGTACCGCTTTGTGCCGCCTTTGTGTACCCCCTTAATGCTGATTAGGGTAGTGCAACAAGTGTTTAGTGGAGAAACGGTGGTCATGAAATACAAGTGGAAAAATTTAGAGGATATTTCTTCTAAAATGCCCCTTGCGGTAATTGCATCAGAAGACTCTCGTTTTAAAGAACATTACGGGTTTGATGTAGATGCCATCTATAATGCCTACAAAAGCAACCAGAAAAAAGGAAAAAAAGTAAAAGGGGGAAGCACCATATCACAACAAACAGCCAAGAATGTATTTCTTTGGCCGGGTCGCTCTTGGATTCGAAAAGGATTGGAAGTGTATTTTACGGTTCTTATTGAAGTTTTTTGGGGTAAAAAACGCATCATGGAAATGTACCTCAATGTCATAGAAATGGGAAATGGGATTTATGGAACAGAGGCTGCTGCAAGAAAATATTTTGACAAACCTGCCAAAAAACTTACCAAATATGAATGTGCAGCCATAACTTCCGTATTGCCAAGTCCAAGGAAATGGTCTGTCACGAGACCTTCTGCTTATGTTAAGCAAAAACAGCAAAGAATCGTGACTGGAATGAATTTTATGAAAAAGGTTAAATTTTAAGGCTATGAAAAATATCACAGTAATTGGTGCGGGTACCATGGGAAATGGCATTGCTCATGTATTTGCGCAACATGGTTTTAAAGTTTCTTTCGTCGACAATTCCGCTACGGCTTTAGAAGATGGTATTGTCAATATTGGAAAGAATATAGATCGCCAGGTGAAAAAAGGAGAGGTTTTACCTGAACAAAAACAAATAATTTTAAATGCCATCTCACCATTTACGGACCTTGCAGAAGGGGTAAAAGTGGCTGATTTGGTGATTGAAGCAGTAACCGAAAATCCATTGGTTAAAATGGAGGTGATTCAAATTATTGATAAACATGCACCTTTAAATTGTATTATCGCCTCTAATACCTCCTCGATTTCTATTACCAAATTGGCGTCTTATACCCATCGACCAGACAAGTTTATTGGTATGCATTTTATGAATCCTGTACCGATGATGGCTTTGGTAGAAGTGATAACAGGTTATGCGACGTCTCTTGAGACTTTAAATGCCATCAAATCTTTAACGAATCAAATTCACAAAGTTGCGTTAAATTCAAATGACTATCCAGGTTTCGTGGCCAATAGAATATTGATGCCAATGATTAATGAGGCTATTTACACTTTATTTGAAGGCGTTGCAGGCGTTGCCGAAATAGATGGAATCATGAAATTAGGGATGGCACATCCGATGGGACCTTTGCAATTGGCCGATTTTATTGGTTTGGATGTCTGTCTGTCGATACTCAGGGTGATGCATGAAGGATTTGGAAATCCAAAATATGCCCCTTGCCCTTTATTAGTGAATATGGTACAAGCAGGAGATAAAGGGGTGAAATCGGGTAAAGGTTTTTATGATTACAGTCACGGTACTAAAGAATTGATTGTCGCCGTTAAATAGTACGAATTTCTCAAAGCGCGGCATTAATGGCATTAAAAGATGGATTATGCCCTAAATAATCGCAATTTTGCGGTGTTGAGTTTTAAGTACAATATTTTTTTCGTAAAATTGTAGGTACTCTTTGTTTTAAAAACGATTATTAAATAGCCATTTCTCTTTATCAATATCAATGAAAAAAATCATCATTACCCTTGTAGGCTCCGTATTTATCGCCTTTGCATTTTTGTTGTCGTATGTAAAAATTGCTTTGCCAAACGTAGGCAGTGCACCAACAATTAAAGTGGAACTTACCCCAGAGCGTATTGCCAGAGGAAAGTATTTAGCCCATAGCGTAACACTTTGTATGGACTGCCATTCTACAAGAGATTGGACTAAGTTTTCTGCGCCATTGGTAGAGGGAACACTTGGAAAAGGGGGCGAATTGTTCGATCAAAAGGCCGGTTTTCCTGGTGCTTTTTATGCTCCGAATTTAACACCACACCATTTGGGCAAATGGACCGATGGAGAGATTTTTAGAGCCATTACAGCAGGCGTGAGCAAAGAGGGCAGGGCATTGTTTCCTGTAATGCCACATCCTAATTATGGTAAATTAGACCAAGAAGATATTTATGCCATTATCGCTTATGTGAGAACTTTGCCAGCCATTGTAAATGATGTTCCTGCGCCAAGTGCTGACTTCCCAATGAATTTTATTTTAAATACAATTCCTCAAAAAGCAAACTTAAAACCTCGTCCTGAGGTGAGTAATACTGTTTTGTATGGTCAGTATGTATTTACTGCCGCAAGTTGTGGCGATTGCCATACCAAACAAGTGAAAGGTAAACCTGTAGAAGGCATGGAGCTAGCAGGTGGTTTTGAATTTCCTTTGCCCAATGGCAATGTAGTAAAGTCGGCCAATATTACTCCTGATGAAGAAACGGGTATTGGGCTTTGGTCTAAAAATGCTTTTATAAATAAATTTAAAGCGTATGCTGCCGCTGATTATAAGCCACACGCTGTGGCTGGTAAAGATTTTAATACCGTAATGCCTTGGATGATGTATGGGGCAATGACCGAACAAGATTTGGGGGCTTTGTATGATTATTTAAAAACGGTAAAGCCTGTTAAAAATAGGATTGAAAATGCTAGATAGTATTTTGATGACAGCCTAAAACTAAAAAAGGGTAGAAGCAATTCTACCCTTTTTTAGTTTTAGGACATTACAAAAGTCCTGATGCTTACCATGATTTTTTATGTAGCGAGAACGAGAACGAACTCGTGTTCGCCGCGGCGAATATGAATCCAATATTGTTTTACAAAAGGGAAGATAAAAAAAGAGGTTTACTAAATTAATAGTAAACCTCTTTGTAGCGAGAACGAGACTCGAACTCGTGACCTTTGGGTTATGAATCCAATGCTCTAACCAACTGAGCTACCTCGCCATCTTTTTCGGATTGCAAATCTATGAATTATAATCTAGTTTCAAATCAATTTGACTTATAATTTGATTATATTTTTAAAATTAATTCTCTTCTCCTTGAAATTGAATGGCTTAGTGCAATTGAATGTATGGTGCTATTTTTGAATAAATATAATTTTTTGTCTTTCAATATGGACGAGCAATGCCTATGGTATTGTTTTCAAAAGGTTGAATGCATACTTCACATTTAAATCAGTGGTTTTACGGATTTAAATACTGGTAAAGTGATTTTATCTTTCCATCACTTTAAGGGTTTTTAAATTAATATTTATGTTTATCTTTGACACTTATATTGAGCGCATTTTAACATACAATTGTATTTGCTAAGGCAAAAATAGTAATGAAGAAACTAGACAAACTTATACTTCGCTCCTTTATTGGGCCTTTTGTATTGACTTTTGCCGTGGTGGTGTTTATATTATTAACCCAGCACATGATTAAATATTTTGATGATTTTGTTGGAAAAGATTTAGGCTGGGAGGTATTTGCAAAGTTGATGTTTTATTTTTGTTTAAACATGACACCAATGGCTTTGCCGCTGGCAGTATTAATTTCTTCTTTAATGACTTTTGGTAATTTAGGCCAACATTTTGAACTTACGGCCATTAAAAGTGCCGGCATTTCGATGTTAAGGATATTTCTACCAATCTTTATTTTTGTGGTGTTTTTGACCTATGTTGGATTTGTTTTTAACAATAAAATTGTACCCATAGCCAATTTAAAGGCCTATAGTTTACTTTATGATATCAGACAAAAGAAACCTACTTTGGATCTGAAAGAAGGGTCTTTTTACAATGGTTTGCCTGGGTATAGCATTAAAGTAAATAAAAAATACAAAGATGGGAAAACGCTGAAAGGGGTAATGATTTATGACCATACCAATGGGAAAGGAAATACGGATGTAATTCTTGCCGATTCAGGCCACATGTCATTGGTTAAAAATGACCAGTTTTTAGAGCTTGACCTTTATAAAGGGAAGAAATACATTGAAATTATTGATAACAATGGCGGTTCTCAACAACAATATGTGCGCTCAGGATTTGGGAAATCTAAAATCATGTTTAGTTTGGAATCCTTTGCTTTGCAACGTACCGATGAAGAATTGTTTGCGACCAATAAAATAATGCTCAGTGTGGATGAATTACAATCTGCTTCGGACTCTATTAAAAAAGAAAGTAAAATTATAAAAGGTGCCATTTTTGATAATTATAAACCATTTTTCCTGTATACCTTTAAAGATTTTTCGGGCAATAAGGTAAAGGAAGCAAAGGCAATTGAGGTGACTCAATTTGACAAAGGTCAAAAAGCAAGGGTGATTAGTTATGCCATCAATAGTGCTAGGAGTGTACATAGTTTTACTAAAACCTACCAAGAACGACTCGATGCCATTGTGAAAGAAGTCAATAGTTTTGATATTGAGCGTGTTAGAAAATATTCACAATCGGTAGCCATCATCATCATGTTTTTAATTGGCGCCCCTTTAGGAGCCATTATTAAAAAAGGAGGACTAGGCTTACCAATTTTAATTTCTGTATTCTTCTTTGTGATTTATTATATCTTAATCACCTTAGGGCAAAAGTATGCCAAAGACAGTATCTTATCGGTGAACCTAGGCATGTGGATGCCCAATTATATTTTATTACCCATAGGTTTATTCTTTTTGAGGCAAGCAAAAAATGATTCTAGGCTATTAGAAGCCGATTTTTTTGCTGTTTTAATAGATCGATTCAAGCAATCAATGAAAAAGAATCAATTAAAATTAAAATAAATGATGATATGCTTTTTAAACTTCAAATTTTTGGGTAGTTTTGTGGCTTGTAAAGGAAAATAGGTTAAAAGCAATAAGGAAGTAAGAAAATGTATTTGAGCAAAGAATTTAAAGAAGAGATTTTCGCTAAACATAGCTACACAAAATCAACAACTGATACAGGGTCTGTTGAGTCACAAGTTGCATTGTTTACCAATAGAATTAATCACCTTAATCAACATTTACAAAGTAACCACAAAGATTTTTCTACAAGATTAGGTCTTTTGAAGTTGGTTGGTAAAAGAAGAAGATTGTTAGATTATCTTCATCAAAGAGATATCACTAGATACAGAGCGTTAATCGCTGAGTTAGGAATCAGAAAATAATTTTTGTCTGAGAAAATTTACAAGGGGGGATTCTGCAAAGAGTTCCCTCTTTGTTTCTATTATACTCTAATTACCTGTATTGAATTAAAAAGTATCCACGCAATTTCATAGAAATTATGCTAAACGTTATTACTAAGTCATTGACCTTGAGCGATGGCCGAATCATTACCATTGAAACCGGTAAACTTGCCAAGCAAGCCAATGGTTCAGTGGTTGTTAAATGTGGCGATACCATGTTGCTAGCAACAGTAGTATCAAACAAAGAAGCAAAAGAAGATATCGACTTCTTACCTCTATCAGTTGATTACCAAGAAAAATTTGCTGCTGCTGGTCGTATCCCTGGTGGATTTTTAAGAAGAGAAGGTAGATTGTCTGATTATGAAGTATTAGTAAGTCGTTTGGTGGATAGAGCAATTCGTCCATTATTTCCAGATGATTATCATGCCGATACGCAGGTTATGATTCAATTAATTTCTAACGATAAAGATGTTTCTCCAGATGCATTGGCTGCATTAGCAGCATCTGCGGCTATTTCTGTATCTGATATTCCTTTCAATGGTCCTATTTCTGAAGTAAGGGTAGGTAAAATTGATGGTAAATTAGTAATCAATCCTTCCTTAACAGATTTAGCGAAGTCTTCATTAGACATGATTATTGCGGCTACGGCAGAAAATATCATGATGGTTGAAGGTGAAATGGATGAAATCTCTGAAGCAGAAATGTTAGAAGCGATCCAATTTGCGCATGATGCTATTAAACTTCAATGTGCTATCCAAGTTGAATTAGCCAATGAAGTGGGTGCCAATACCAAACGTACGTATTGTCATGAAAAAAATGACGAAGCGTTAAGAACTAAAATTCAAGACTTATTATACGATAAAGTATATGCTGTGGCAAAACAGTGTATTACTAATAAATCTTTAAGAGGTGAAGCTTTTAAAGCGATTATTACAGACTATATCAATGCGCTTCCTGAAGACCATACCGAAAATATTACTTTAGTAAAGAAATATTACCATGATGTTGAAAAGTTAGCGGCAAGAAATTTAGTGTTAGATGATCGTATCCGTTTAGATGGTAGAAAATTAGACCAAATTCGTGCGATCTGGAGTGAAGTTAATTACTTACCTGGCGCACACGGTTCATCCATTTTTACAAGAGGAGAAACCCAATCCTTAACTACCGTAACTTTAGGAACGAAGTTAGATGAGCAAATGATTGATAGCGCTACTTTTGAGGGCTATAACAAATTTATGCTACATTATAACTTCCCAGGTTTTTCTACTGGAGAAGCCAAACCTAACCGTGGTGTTGGACGAAGAGAAGTTGGCCATGGTAATTTAGCCATGAGAGCTTTGAAAAAAGTATTGCCAGCGGCAGAAAACAATCCTTATACCATTAGAATTGTGTCAGATATTTTAGAATCAAATGGTTCTTCTTCTATGGCTACCGTTTGTGCTGGTACATTGGCTTTGATGGATGCAGGTATTGCGATTAAAGCACCTGTTTCTGGTATTGCCATGGGATTAATTACCGATTCTAAAACTGGTAAATACGCAGTATTGTCTGATATCTTAGGAGACGAAGATCACTTAGGCGATATGGATTTCAAAGTAACGGGTACTACTGCTGGTATCACTGCTTGTCAAATGGATATCAAAGTTGATGGCTTATCTCACCAAGTGCTTTCTGAAGCATTAGAGCAAGCTAAAAATGGCAGATTACATATTCTTGCTGAAATGGCGAAAACTATTTCGGCTCCAAATGTTGATTTAAAACCTCATGCTCCTCGTTCAGTAGTGATTAAAATTGAAAGAGAAATGATTGGCGCGGTAATCGGGCCAGGCGGTAAAATTATCCAAGACATCCAAAAAACTTCTGGTGCTACAGTTGTAATCGAAGAAGTAAACAATATGGGTGTGGTGAGTATTTTTGCAACCACAAAAGAATCAATGGATATCGCAGTACAACGTATCAAAGATATCGTGATGGTTCCTGAAATTGGTGAAGTATATGAAGGTAAAGTGAAAGCAATTCAGCCTTTTGGGGCTTTTGTTGAATTCTTGCCAGGAAAAGATGGTCTTCTTCATATCTCTGAAATCAAATGGGAACGTTTAGACACCATGGAAGGTGTACTAGAAATAGGCGAAACTGTTAAGGTACAACTTGTAGAAGTGGATAAGAAAACCGGAAAATTCAGATTGTCTAGAAAGGTATTGTTACCAAAACCAGAGACAGTAGAAAAATAATTCATCATTTTAAACCTAATGGTAAATAAATGAGACAGTTAAAAATTAGTAAACAGATTACCAATAGAGAGAGTCAATCTCTTGACAAGTATCTGCAAGAAATAGGCAAGGTAGATTTATTGACTCCTGATGAGGAAGTAGATTTAGCGAAAAGAATTAGAGAGGGTGATCAATTGGCCCTTGAAAAATTGACCAAAGCCAACTTGCGTTTTGTGGTTTCTGTAGCAAAACAATATCAAAATCAAGGGCTCTCTTTAGGAGATTTGATTAATGAGGGGAATTTGGGTTTGATCAAAGCTGCACAACGTTTTGATGAAACACGTGGGTTTAAGTTTATCTCTTATGCCGTTTGGTGGATTCGTCAATCTATTTTGCAAGCTTTGGCTGAACAATCTAGAATTGTAAGATTACCATTGAACAGGGTAGGTTCGCTTAATAAAATTTCTAAAACCTTTTCGGAATTAGAACAAAAATTTGAACGTGAACCATCACCTGATGAATTGGCAGAAGTATTAGATGTCTCTACTTCGGAAGTGGTAGATACCTTGAAAATTTCTGGTCGTCATGTATCCATGGATGCTCCTTTTGTACAAGGAGAAGAAAATAGCTTATTGGATGTACTTGAAAATGATAGTGAAGACAAACCTGATTCTGGTTTGATCAACGATTCATTAAGAAGGGAAGTGCAAAGAGCATTGTCAACGTTAACACAACGTGAAGCAGATGTCATCACGTTATACTTCGGTTTAAATGGGGAACATTCTATGACGCTCGAAGAAATTGGAGAGAAATTTAGCTTAACACGCGAACGTGTTCGTCAAATCAAGGAAAAAGCAATTCGTCGTTTAAGACATACCTCTAGAAGTAAAGCATTGAAAGTGTATCTAGGATAACATCATTCTTTATTATAGTATCAAAAAAAAGAGTCTCAAATATTTTGAGACTCTTTTTTTTGATATTCAATGGCGTGTTTATTTTGCCGTTTTTTTATCTTGAAATAATTTGAATGAATTATTTGTTTGG
>JBIKPL010000031.1:0-13428 GCA_044357485.1 Cytophagales bacterium | reverse complement strand
CTCTTGCATCTTTGCCATATTGCAGAATGGCTAACTTTTCTGCATCTCTAGCATAGGCAGTTTCAATGATTACATCATAACGGTCTCCATTTACTGCGATTCTTACTTTGAATTTTTTCATGATTTTTGCTCCTAACAAGTTACAATTATGATTAAGTCATCTTGCCGCTTAATGGCTGTAATTTCTTACAAATCCTTTAATCTATCAAAATACAGATCATGCAGCATATATTTAGCAATTATAATCGCTTCATTGATATTTGTCGGTGGAGCGATTTATTATATAATATGATTTAGATAATTTTATTTCCCAATTTTTAGTTATTTTACAGTTCTAATATTTCTTAAGAAAATATTAAAATAAAGTAGCATGAACTTAGATAACGAATATAGAATCTGGATTAAGTCACTCAAAGACAAAATCCGTTCAGCCCAATTAAAAGCTGCCGTTGCAGTGAATGTGGAAATGATAATGCTTTATTGGGAGATTGGAAAAGGTATTGTAGAAAAACAAAAAGTAAATAATTGGGGCACAGCTTTAATTAAACAAATGGCAATGGATTTGAAAAATGAACTGCCCCAAACTAGTGGATTTTCTCAATCTAACTTGTATGTAATGAGACAGTTTTATCTCTTCTACAAGGATGTTCGATTTGTCCACCATGCAGGTGGACTATTACAAACAAATGATTATCAGTCAGATATAATTTTCCAACAGCCTGTTGGAAAATTAGAAAATATAATTATCCAGCAAGTTACTGAACAATTACCGTCAACAAGTTTATTAGTTCAAATTCCATGGGGACACCATCAAGTTGTCCTAAGTAAATGTAAAATTAATGAACAAGCCTTATTTTATATCGAACAAACCATTCAAAATAATTGGAGTAGAAATATATTACAAATTCAGATAGAAAGTAAACTATTTGATCGACAAGGTAAATCTCAAAACAATTTTGAACTTACCTTACCTAAGCCCCAAAGTGACCTTGCAAGAGAAACGCTAAAAGACCCCTATAAATTTAATTTTCTCACACTAGAAAGTGAAGTGCAAGAACTTGAATTAGAAAAACATTTAACAGAAAATATTTCTAAATTTTTGCTTGAATTAGGTAAAGGATTTGCTTTTATTGGTCGCCAATATCCTTTGCAAATTGGTAATAAAGAACGTAAAATAGATTTACTATTTTATCATACTAAAATGCATTGTTATGTAGTGATTGACCTTAAAATGGGTGAGTTTGAACCTGAATTTTCAGGCAAAATGAATTATTATCTTTCTGCTGTAGATGATTTACTAAAAACAGAACTAGACCAACCAAGTATAGGTATTATTTTATGTAAATCAAAAGACACTTTGGAAGTAGAATATGCACTAAGAGATATTAAAAAACCATTAGGAATAAGTGAATTTACATTTAACGAATTACCCGAAAATATAAAGCGAAACATGCCTACTGTAGCTGAACTAGAAAAGGAACTAAATAACTTGTAATACAAATAAGAAATGTCTGAATGAGGATTTTAAGAATTAAAAGGATTGCAGAATTATCATGTTAAAAACTCTAAAATCAAGTAAAATATTGTTCAGTAAGTATGTATCAGCCATTATAATCGCTTCATTGATATTTACCATGGAGCGATTTGGTTTTAGATAGATTTATACATTTTTATTGGCTAGTTTTTAGTTATTTTACAGTTATATAAGTTTTTGTAATAGCTTTAGTAAAATCAGTAAATAAGATTTCTAGTTTGAGTAAGCAAGTTTGAAAATATAGATTGAATCAGGATTTGCAGAATATATCATATTGCAAATCCTAATTTTACAAAATAAAGGTGCAGAAAGAAGAAAAAAATAGTATTTTAAAATGGAAAATAACGACAATAATTTACAATTCTATTCAAATTTTGTACTATTTAAAACACCAGACGGAAAGGTAAATATTGATGTATTTATAAAAGACGAAACTATTTGGCTTAACCAAAAAGCAATATCCATTTTATTTGAGAAAGACAGAAGTGTAATAAGTAAGCACCTAAAAAATATCTTTGATTCAGGAGAACTCGAAGAAAATGTGGTATGTGCAAATTTTGCACATACCACTCAGCACGGTGCTATTGAAGGAAAAACCCAGGAAAAGGAAGTAAAATACTACAATCTACAGTGCATTGTTGCAGTTGGTTATAAAGTAAACTCACACCGAGCCATTGAGTTTCGCAAATGGGCAACAACAGTATTGCACGAATATATAATTAAGGGCTTTGTAATGGACGATGAGCGGCTGAAACAAGGAAGGCACTTTGGTCAAGATTATTTTGACGAAATGCTTGAGAGGGTTCGTGAAATTCGCTTGAGCGAACGCAGGCTTTACCAAAAAATTACAGACATTTATACTCTTTCAGCTGATTATGATAGCAAAGCTGATATTACCAAACAATTTTACGCTACAGTGCAAAATAAATTACACTGGGCAATAACAGGTAAAACCGCAGCAGAAATTATTTATACTGAAGCGGATGCCACTAAAGTTTACATGGGTTTGAAAACGTGGAAACAAGCTCCCAATGGTAAAATATTGAAAAGCGATGTAACAATAGCTAAAAATTACTTAAACGAAGCGCACATAAAGGCTCTTGAAAGAATTGTAACAGCATACTTAGATATTGCAGAAACTAGAGCTACAAATAGACAAGTAATGAACATGAAAGACTGGGAAGTTTTTCTTGTAAAATTCTTAGAATTATCAGATTCTCCAATACTTACAGATAATGGAAAAATTACCATGCTTGAAGCAAAATTAAAAGCTGAAAGCGAATATGATAAATTCAGGGTAATTCAAGACCATACCTACGAAAGTGACTTTGACAAGGAAATAAAACTACTTAAAAAATAAATATCAGCATTTATAGGATAAAAGGAATTGTTAGAATTTCAATCTTGTAAATCCTACAATTTTGTAAATTCTGTAAATCTTGATTCAGACAGGATTTTTCAGTAATTATAATCGCTTCATTGATATTTGTCAATGGAGCGATTATTTATAATATGATTTAGATAATTTTATTGTCTAAATTTAGTTATTGTAAAAATAGGTATTATAAAATTGTTTGGTTTTTAAATGAATTTATGAGTATAAAGGTTTTAGTTGCTCCAATATCTGATGGTGAAGAGTTAGTAAGCTATCTGCTTAACAAAGAGTTTGGTGTGAATGAAAATGACGCAACACGATTATACAAAAGTATAATTCAATCACATTTCAATCACCTTAAAGATGAAATGTATTTAGTTGCCGAAACTAGTTATGTTGATAAAGTGTATCGTGATAGTTATTACAATTATTTTTCATCAAAATTAACTGACTATAAACGAGATTGTATTAGAATATCTTTATTTGAAGGAAAAATCAATACACTTGATTTTGAAAATGAAAAAAATAGACAAAAACTTCAAGATCAATATAGAGGTTTTATAATTTTAAGACCTACGTCACCACATTTTATTGGAAGAAGTATTATTTCACCAAAGGCCTTAAAAAACAATGATTTTGTTTGTTGTGCATCAATATTTCATACAACAGTAAACGGTCAAAAATTTACAATTGAAGGCTTTCCTCATTCTTCTCAAGATACTGAAACAATATCATGTGCAGAAACTTCTTTATGGGCAATTATGGAGTATTTCAGTAATAGATATTCTAATTACATACCTGTATTGCCTTCTGATATAATCAACACGCTCAAACAAGTATCTAATGAAAGGCAAATTCCATCAAAAGGTTTAAATATTCAGCAAATGTCATTTGCCTTAAAAGAGTATGGATTTGGAACAAGAATATATAGTAAATCACAATATCATGATGAGTTTGAAAGTATTTTTAGTTGTTATATTGAAAGTGGTATTCCGTTAATTGTAGCAATTCAGGGTGGTACTATCGGTCATGCATTATTAGCCATTGGAAGAGAGAAAAGTACAGGAAATCAAATAGATAATCTTCATTCTAAAATATATCAAAATGAAATTAAAATTTGTGATTATAACAGCCTAAACACCAATTTTGTATTCATTGATGACAATCAACCGGTATATCAAATAGCATCAATAAATTCACCTGCCAAACATTACAATACACTTGAATGGGAAAATTGTAAAATGACATATTTTATTGCTCCACTATATCCTAAAATATATCTTGAAGCATTTGAAGCCAAAAACTATGTGATTAGCTTCTTAACAAACGGTCCGGCTTCATTAGAGTCTAATTCTGATGTCCTTTTAAGATTCTACCTTACTTCAAGTCGCTCTTATAAAGACTGCATAGCTACTAATGCAAGTTTACAAAATGATATAAAAGGAATTATAATGGAATCTCCTATGCCTAAATTTATTTGGGTTGCTGAGGTAAGTTCAAAACAATTGATAAAAAATAGTCAGGCAAATGGATTAGTAATATTAGATGCAACAGAAGCCAATATATATTTTAATAAGCCATTGATATTAGCCGCATATCAAAGTAAATTAATGATTTATGATAAATTAATAAGGAAATTAGAAATAAATAACCTAATTTTGCAGTCCTTTAATATTTTTGATAATAATCTTAAATCTTTCCAGTAATGATTGAGACAATTAGTAAAACAGACGCTATCAAGGCGAAATTGAATCCAGGTGCTAAAATATACCTAGATAATCCAGAACATGTAACAGCAATAGATTCAATGAATAAACAACTTGAGTCTTTTAGAAGAGAATTTCAAGTGAAAGAACGAAATTCTCAGACTTCTGCAGCAAATGTAATTTTAACAGCCTAAACTTTAAAGCCTTCAAAAATGAAGGCTTTTTTTATGCTTATTTCTTTCAAAAATCAATACGGAAGTAATGTAAGACAAAGTCATCAAATAGTTATTTAAAGATTATTACAATTCTTGTGTCACTGACCCAAGAAATACACTAAATACCATAATACCTTAATGAAAAGTATTAACATAAAATAGTGTGATTTTAGATAACGAATATAAAATCTGGATTAAGTCACTCAAAGACAAAATCCATTAAGCCCAATTAAAAGCTGCCGTTGCAGTGAATGTGGAAATGATAATACTTTATTGGGAAATTGGATAAAGTATTGTTGATGCTCAATCGACTCAGCTTTGGGGTAGTAAAGTGATAGAGCAAATGGCAAAAGATTTAAAATTAGACCTTCCTGACACAAATGGTTTTTCAAGAACTAATTTGTTTTCGATGAGAAAATTTTATCTTTTTTACAAAGATTTTGAATTAGTCCACCAAGCTGGTGGACTAATTCAAAATAATGATATTCAGTTAAATACAATTGTCCACCAAGCTGGTAGACTAATTACAGACCAAAATATCCTTTGCAAAATTCCATGGAGACATCATGTATCAATTATTGGAAAATGTGATAAACCTGAACAAGCCATATTTTATATCGAACAAACAATTCAAAACAATTGGAGTAGAAATGTACTTGAAATACAGTTAGAAACGAAGCTCATTAATAGACAAGGAAAATCTCAAAACAAATTGAGCTTACCTTGCCTAAGCCCCAAAGTGACCTAGCTAGAGAAACGCTAAAAGACCCCTATAAATTTGATTTTCTTACACTCGAAAGTGAGGTGCAAGAACTTGAATTAGAAAAACATTTAACAGAAAATATTTCTAAATTTTTGCTTGAATTAGGTAAAGGATTTGCTTTTATTGGTCGCCAATATCCTTTGCAAATTGGTAATAAATTATACCGAATTCGGTACAATTAAAAATGCAGCAGGCAGTAATAACTTTGTTCTTTCAGTAAAGCAATGGCTTGAAACAACCAATGCAATTGGTATATCAGCCAAAGCAGGAAGATATGGTGGTACTTATGCCCACAAAGACATTGCCTTTCAATTTGGAATGTGGATTAGTCCTAAATTTCAATTATTGCTTGTGAAGGAATACCAACGCTTAAAAGAAGACGAAAGTAATCGGTTTCAGCTTCAATGGAATTTTCAAAGAACTTTAGCCAAAGTAAACTACCATATCCATACTGATGCCATTAAAGCAAATTTAATACCTCCGAATATTACTATAGAACAAAAAAGTTATATTTATGCCTCAGAAGCTGATGTGCTGAATGTGGCATTGTTTGGAAAAACAGCCAAGCAATGGCGTGATGAAAACCCAAACAATAAAGGCAATATCAGAGATGAAGCAAGTATAGAACAATTAGTTGTATTGTCTAATCTTGAAAGTATTAATGCCATGCTTATTAGTCAACAATTAACCCAAATAGAAAGATTAGAAACTCTCAACAGTTTAGCTATAAGCCAAATGCAGTCATTAATCAATAACAAATCATTACCCAAATTAAAATAAAAATAAATTTTATAACATACATATAAATTCTTTAATAATAGACCATAAATAATATCTGGAAAAGTATAAAAATGTCGAAATCTGAATTTACAGGATTAAAGGATAAACAGGGTTTTCTTGATAATGGTAATTTGAACTTACTTTACCTAAACCACGAAGTGATTTAGCAAGAGAATAGAAATACAGTAGCGTTTATTGGTATTTGGGAATCTGTTTATAATCCGAATTTTAATTATGGCGAATTTGCCATATTAAAAGGCTTACATTTCAGTGTAAGCCTTTTATGTAAGTAATTTTATTTAACTTCAGTACATGTTACTACTCTTGCATCTTTGCCATATTACAGAATGGCTAACTTTTCTGCATCTCTAGCATAGGCAGTTTCAATGATTACATCATAACGGTCTCCATTTACTGCAATTTTACTTTGAATTTTTGACGTAATGATATTATTTAAGTTTAGGTTTATTACTACTCATAAGGCTTTTCGGTATCGCCCCGTTTTTAAAGTGATATCTGGGTTTTCACTTGCTATTAAATTTCAACAAATAACGATGTCAAAGTTTTGAGCATTGACATCGTTGAAGTGCCATGATTTACTATTTATCTTGAAGTACTACTTCTTTGCCATTTTCTAAAATGACAATTTTTTGTTTCTCTGTTCTGAAGTTTTGATATTTAGCACCATAGCCAGAAACGTTACATTTGTAAATTTTCACAAGTCCAAAATAGTTTTTGGTGGTCATTGTGTAATTAGGATGCACCAAAAAGTCATAATCTCCACTAGAAAGTGCTTTGTAGGCAGCCGAAGATCTTACATTATTGAGCATGGCTGTTTTTATGATTTTGAATGGATTATACTGGCTCAATGCTGAGCCACTAGCATCAGCACTATAATTGATACCATCAGCAGAAGTATTGTCGCCACTCATTCTAAAAAACAGAAAATAAGTACTCGTACTTTCACCCGAAAGTTTAGTTGTCTCATTTACTTTAATATCCGCCTTAATTGGATCCAATTGCACATTTCTAGACACTACAGGAGACGATTGAAATCCTTTGTTGGTGGAAGTGCATGCTGTGAAGAAAATGGCTGCACTGCAAATCAATAATAGGTTGGTGATTACTTTTTTCATTTATTTATTTTTAATATATTTCCTACTCCTAAGGCCTTTCGGTGCCGCCCCGTTTTTGAAGTGGTAACTGGTCTCCACTAGGTATTAATTGTTCATTTTGGGAGGTCAACCCTTTTATTTTCATAGACCGTTGTGAATTTTAAATTTTGAGATCAATAACAAATGAATGTTCTAAACTTATAAACCTGAATACTCAAGAGAAACACCATTTTTCAAATATCATTTTTTTACACAAGCTAAGCAAATTTGCTTAGGCTTATTTGCTTTTTATTTTTGAATATTAGCATGTGAACTCTGATCGACATACTTCTATATTGATATTATTTGGCAAGCACCTCAAGCAATTGAGAGAAGCCAAAGGGTTTTCCCAAGAAGCCCTAGCAAATGATGCTGAATTATCTGTCAGTCAGATATCACGAATTGAGCGAGGTGTTATTACAGCTAGTTTGAGTCAGCTCATTTCCATATCCAAGTCATTAAATATTCCCCTTAAAACCTTATTTGATTTTTTAAAATAGGAGTAAAGGGTTCTTTGTAACGAAAAGCTTATTTTATTAAACTGTACTAGTAGCACCATGCACCAAGTATAAAAGTTGCAGTAATGCAAAAAAATATTTTGAGATAATGTTGAATTTTATAAAATTTGCACAGATGGTACAGGGTTAACGCTATAAAATAAATTCAACAAAAAGCCTCACCCCAACCCTCTCCAAAAGGAGAGGGAGCTGTCCATTAATCATAAATTTGTGATTAATTCATAGAAAACTTACTCCTTTTCAAAAACTAATTATAATTTTATCGGGATCTAAAGCCCTTCTCCTTTATAAGCGAGCACGAGAGTTCGAAGGTTACGAGCGTAGCTCGAGGACATTTTTCATTGAATTTTAAGACTAAACATTTAAATGCGTTTGCACTTACACATGGTAATCAAAATTATAAAAACCGAACAAGAATATAATGAGGCAATAGAAAGGGTTGAACAAATTTTTGATGCCCTTGCTGGAACTCCAGAAGCTGACGAATTGGAATTGTTGGCCATGCTGATAGACAATTATGAAGAACAAAAATACCCAATTCCTTTTCCTCATCCATTAGAGGCTATTAAATTTCGAATGGAACAATTAGGAATTAAAAATAAGGATTTAGCCGATATAATAGGTTATAAGAGTCGTGTGTCAGAAATATTAAACAACAAAAGAAAATTAAGCCTTGACATGATCCGAAAAATATCAGCTCAACTTCATATTTCCTCAGATTTATTGATTCTTAAATATTAGTACACAACGACAACTTACATTTGCAAAACACAAACGCGACCTGCTACACCATACAATAATATACCTGTTTGGTATGGTATAAATTTGTTTGATTCAGCATAATTTCGGCCAATACCGCTTTGGCCAGTAGGTAATTAAAATCTGCTTGTTTGTCGAAGGCAAATACCATAACCGGGCATCTCACCTTCGTTTCATTCAAATTCAAGCAATCCCCAATGTGCTTTTTAAAGGCATCCCGTTCATCTATAGCATTGCTGTCATGATGTGCTCTTAATGGCAACATCGAAATGTTGCGTAAAGGAAACAAGGTGCCAATCTTAAATTGCGTATTTATTTGGGTCAATATGTTTAATGAAGATACATAGTCTGGTTCACTAAAATGTTTTATTGCTGCACTCCAAATTGTCCCATTTATGCTTGCCGTACATACCAAATGGATGTCATTATTGCCAATCGCATCAGCAATCTCTTTGCTTCCCAAGGTTTTTTGGAATGGCAGTAAAATAGAAGGCTGTAGTTTTTCTGCTTTAGCTTTTAATTTTTCTTCGGCAATTGCCTGTAGAGGAGTCAAGCATTCATGCTGTTCCATCTTCTCATTAATCGCATCACTACTTGTGGGTTGTATTGCCTTACCAATCATATTATGTTCATCAGATGATAAGGATAGCATACTTAACTCTAAGAAGTGAATCTTCAATTCAAGTTTTTTGAACCTCTTGTGAATTATGTAACACAAAATGCCAATTGTAATTGACAGTATCGATATTGCTATAAACGTGTACACTGTTGTGGTCATGGTTTTGATTAATTGATGATGAAAACTTTTACTTTATTATCACGCTACCCACTGGATAATTTGACTCCATTCAAAAAAATGTTTTTATTCTTTTTGAATGGAGTCGCCTAGGCTGAGTTCGGTAATGACAATGCCTACATTTTTAAGGGAGGCGTTGAGGTTAGGGATTAATTTGTTTTCAAAATAATATTCTAACTGCGCTATGCTTGATTTATTACAGTTTTTAATGATTGTATTAAATAAATGGATGGCAATGGTCTCCTGGATATTGGATTTGCATTTATGATAAAAAAAATCGTTCATTAATTTATACCAATCACTCATTTTATAACGCAAGGTCCCTTTAAGATGATAGGCGATTCCCCCTTGTATCGGCATTTGCCAAGTCATGTTTTGTTCAGTTTTATTTACAAAACAAACGGCTACCTCAGCGAAGTATTCTGATTTGAACTGTTTTACTGAAGTAATAGGGATGTAGATTTCATCGAAAACCCAAAAGGCGATATGGTCTTTGTTGATTTTGATCTGCTGGATATAGCTCAATTGATAGGGCTCAATGTATATTACCAGCGGTTTTTGAGTGTTACAGGTATCAGATTGCTTGCATAATTGGGCATAATTCATGTTGCTAGTGTTTAAATACAAGACTAACACTTAGGGGGATGATAAAAAGTTGCAGCGAGCAAAAAACTCAATGCTAATTAGGGTCTGAAAAACTCACTTACCCATTAATTTTCACTATAATTCTATCTTTTGTCACTTTTTTCCTTGATGAAAAAAGTAACCAACGAAAATCAAGACTGTTTAAAAAATGCTAAAATTTGATCCATTACGCTGAAACAAAACAAACTCGCCACTCACTTTTGTTGAAAACTTTCAACAGTAGCGTGGCTCAAACAGTGTTTTGTTTTTAACCGCTTCATGGATCAAATTTCTTAACGCATTTTTTAAAAGGTCGTACGCAAGACAATTCAAAGATTCCGCATGATTTGTTTGCACTTTAAAATCTATTCTTAATCATAAATCGCTGTTATTGATAATGTTAATGCTTTTTCAGCAGGCCCTAATTAGGGTTTGTTTCAAAAATAAAAAAATAAATTTTGAATGTTTAATTATGAATCGAATAATCGTTTTAGGTACTATTTGATTTTGGGTGGGTTATGAAGTGGTTGGTGTAAGTTGCTGAAAATAAAGTTTTTATAAAAAAAATAAGTAGATTTTTGTCGTCTTGTGAAACCTAATTGGAAATTTTGCGTAACAATCCCTATACCAATTAAAAAAGACAACAATAGTTTTAAACGGTTTCTTTTTAACATAGGTTGTCTTTATAGTAAAAAAGAATTACAAAAATCAAATAATTTATTAATAAGCTAATTTTGAGCACTTTAAAAATGCTTCGTTCTATAACTATGTCCAAATTTTAAATCAAAAAAGGATGCAAAGCAATGCAATGTTTATAATACAACCTTATAAGGCCTTAGGAACTTGGGTATTTGACGATGAAAGTCGCCACTTGTTAAGAGAACCATTTGTGCTAGGGGTGCCTGAAATGATAGACCAACAGCTAAGCAAAAAAGGCATTGCATCAGATCGATTTAACCTTGTGTTTACTGCAGGTATTTTGCCCGATGCCGATGCCGTACTTGTGAAAGAAAATGATTTATCAGAAGGCGCTTGGTATAATTTGAAAAATACCACTCACCATGGGTGGCTTTGTCCAGCCTTGATGAAGTATTTCGACGATGCACCTGAGACCATTTCTATACTTATTAACCCTTTAAACAACTAACAAAAACTCCCATGAAAAACGCAAATTCAAACACAAACACAAATTCAAACCCAAACATGACACCAATCACAACACCAAAACCTGCATTTTTATTTACTGAAATTTTAACATTAAACTACCTCAAATTAAGAGATGAAGCCATAATGTCGCAATTGGTAAGTCACCTAAGAGTTTGTTTTAAATCGAAGTTGAGAACTTTTACCGCCCTGCATGAAGATGATAAGGATGACGTCATTGCAATGACTATTGTCAAAATTTGGGAAATGTTAGATAAAGGGGATTTTGTAACTAACGGGTGTACACATGCCTATTTTATGCGCATGCTGCTTAATGCAGCAAATGATTTAATTAAAAAAAATGCACGAAAAGCAACTTTACTTCAGCAATACAAGCAAGAGGTGGAGTATAATGCATCCGAAAATGCGCTAGAAAAGGAAAATGAGCAATTGCGTTTGTTGAATTACCTGATACCCATTTTGTCAACCAACCAAAGAGATTGTATTTTGATGTATTATTTCAAAAGGTATTCCATAAAAAAAATTGCCACCATCACCAATAGGAACCCCAATACCGTTAAATCTGATTTATCAAGAGCAAAGGACATCTTGAAAGCGCACACCCCTAAAGACGCTTTGCCGGTATTTTTATAGTCCGGTAAAATATTTGTTAAAGCTCCTGCAACTTTATTTGTTTTGCATCGGTGTTAAAGGTATTCAATGACTATTCATTAGCAAATACCAATTTCATGGAAACCACAAACAAATTTATTGCTGAAGCAGAAATATTACGCTCAAGTATTTGTAAAAAATACTTTTCAAATACGCAACAGCCCGTTTCCTTTCAGGAGTTTATAGCAGTTGTAAATCAACCTCTTGCCATCACCCATAAAGAAGCATTTTTGCATTTGCTTAATTTGTATTATTGGCATTATGCTGCGCATCCTAAAATTGCTAAAATAGTTTGGGAAATATGTCATGTGTATCTACATGACCAAGAAGCATATTTTAAAGAGACATTTAACGTATCTTATGATAAATTAATAGTTTATAATCAAATAGCGAGTTATCAAAAACATGATCCTAAAAAGTTGCCATTTGTTATTTATGAGGAGTATATCAATATAAGTTTTGAGCTGTTTCGTAAAAATGAAATACCGGTACAAGTGCAAGGACTGTTTTTGAAATATGTTTTTGCTTTTTTGAAAAATAGGCCTTTCAAACCATTAATTATAAGTAAAAACTTTAAAAAACTTACCGCAGAAAGGGTGTTGCAAACGAAATCATTGAGTGGATTTTTACACAAAAAATCACTCAACTTGCTGCCATATTTTATTACAGTGGTCAATACACCTACTACCATCACTATCAAAGAGGCTTTGCATGAGCTTATTCAAGGGTTTTGTAACAATTGTGGTGTTAGCAAAGGGAAAAGAACCCTTTATTGGGATATTGCTTGGGAAATATTAACAAGAAATAAGTCTTTGTGGAAATACGATGATGAAGATCCTGATTTGAGCGATTACATAAAAGCAAATATTGAAAATAGTGCAGAATATCTTGAATATGATGTTGCCGTTTTAAATGGCCATCAATTTATACGAATCGCCTATACAATCATTAGGGAAAATGAAATTCGTCTAGCCTTGTATCCCATAGTATTCAGGTATTTTTTATTGTACTATGAAGAAGCGTATTTCCATGAAACCGAAGACGATTTTTAAAAGCTGTTTTTATTGCTGCTTTAAATTATAATTTTCAAACTGTATTCATATAAATCAATAGCTTTATGAACAATGCAATCATAGAATTTAGTAAAAAACATCCTGCTTTTTTTAAGGAAATAGTGTGTATTCATTACCCTTTTACTTTTGCTGAATTACAGCAATGGCAACATTGGGTAGATTGGCACCTGATTGCTAAAAATAGCAATATTGCCTGGACGATGGAAATGATTGACGCTTTTCCGACAGCACCTATTGCCGTGGGAATTGCATTTTGCTCTAGGTCACTTTCAAATAAAGCTTTTTTACTTGCCTTTTGTGAACAATTCAAAAACAA
>JBIKPL010000224.1:0-5066 GCA_044357485.1 Cytophagales bacterium | reverse complement strand
TACTTAACATTATGATGCTAAAATGGCCACTCGATTTAATTGAAATGATTGGCTAATTCTCTTTGCGTTAGCGGGAGAGGCTTTGTTTGAGCTCATTTTTCTTGTGGGTTGAGGTAATCTTTTAATACGCTATGATTTTACCACAAGAAAAATAGCGAGTGCCGATCACGCGACCGAAGGGAACGCCCTATGAAATGAATAGCTTATCTATGCTGTTTAAATCAAACTATTGCACCACTTTAATGAAATCAAATCCCCTTGCATTTATACGGTTAAAGCAATAGCTTAAATCTCTAAAAATTAACAAATAAACTATTTTTCAGCAGCCCCTATTTAATAATCAATACTAGTTACTTTCTGTATAGGCAAATAAGTGGCATAAAAATCAACAAAAAATCAATGTAAAGCCCTTTAAACCCAAAGAATGAAGCTTTTGAATCCAAAGGCAATCTAATGTATCTGTCTTCTTTCCTTTTACATTCCAACCAGAAACTCTAACGGAATATACTTTACCAGTTAGCTTAAGGGTGTCTTCTGAAAGACGATACAGCGTTCGAAAATATCTGTGATATATGAAAATCAATTCATGAATCGGGGGAAACTCTAAGGACAGGAAGGGTTATTAGGTGATTTAACTTGTTTTATGTTAGTGTTTCAGGTGGTTATATAACTATTTAGTGAATTCCTTATCAATTTTAAAGAATCGTATTTAAAAAACTGATTAATGTCAATGTGTTGGGAAGAAATCGAATTTTACTTATTAGATTTGAAAAAAAAACTAAAATAATTTAAATGAAAAAAAACACAATTGTCTTACTGTGCTTTCTTTGCTTCCATTTTGCGGCAATAGCACAATCTGAACTTTTGATAAATCAAAAACAAAATCTACAAAAGCGTTTGTTTTTAAGTGAAATTAAAAGTATCACATTTACTTCTACAGATTTTGAATTGAATTTAGAAGATAATCCTGCGCAAAGCTTACTGATAAACGATATCTATAATTTCAGAGTAGAAACGAATTCTGTTGTATCAAATATTATTGACACTCAAACGAATTCTATCATTTCAGTGTCATTGTTTCCCAATCCCGCAAGTGATTTATTAACATTAAATTTTGTATTAAAGGGAAATGAAAATGTTGATATAGAGCTATTTAATTTATCTGGAACTTCTTTGATAGCAATTCAAGATGAAGGTCATACAGGACTAAATTCCTTAAGTATTCCTCTAAATAAGTTACAAATAGCAGGGGTTTATTTTGTGAAAATTAAAACCAAGGATGTATTAGAAACCCTTAAACTGATAAAATACTAATGAGAAATTTATATATATTCTTCTTATTGTTGGTATCCCAATCTTTAATTGCGCAAGATACAATTTATGTGTTCTCTAAATTTTCTTCTATTCAGAAATTTAGACACAGGGAATTAGACAGTATTTCAATTAAAAAGCCTACTACTCTCAATGCAGATTCATTGATGTTTTATTATAAAACTGGTCAGACGCTAAAATTAGCTATTGCTTCAATTGACAGCATTACCTTTAAACCACCATATGTCAAACCTGTTTTGCCAAGTATTACAACTAATCAAGCGGTAGTAAATTCTTCTACTAATGTGATATTAGGGGGAAATATATTAAGTACTGGAGGTGGATTTATAAGAGAGGCTGGTATTTATTATAGTAATACTCCTGGTGTAACGAGTTCTTCTAATAAAATTATAATTCCTGCTGGTATTGGTGATTTTAAAGTTTTGACTATCGATCAATTTAATCCTGCTGAAACTTATTATTTTAGAGCTTATGCTATAAACGATGCTGGAATAACCTTAGGAAATGAATTGAGCTTTACGATGCCAGTTGGTTTAGCTAAAGTAGAAACAGGTTCTTTTGGAGCTCTTGGTCAAACTTATGTAACGCTAAATGGAAAAGTTACAAACTCTGGAGGCAGTTTATTAACAAACAAAGGTTTTTTAATTAGTACATCTAATACTTTACTTTCACCAATCACTCAGACAATCACTGATGTTTCAGATACTTTAAAAGCAAACATTACAGATTTAATAGCTAACACTACCTATTATTATACTGCCTTTGCTATAAATGCTCAAGGAACATCCATTGGGAAAATAGAATCATTTAAAACGGCTTTAAAAGCTCCTAGTGTAAGTACAGTTTCTGTTGATGATATAGGTGTGATTACTGCCAATGTTACAGGATTTGTGTTTGATTATACTAATAATGAGGTATTTGAGAGAGGTGTAGTGTTTGGTACAACACCAAATCCTAAAGTTGTGAATAATAAAGTTTTATCAATTTCAACGAAAGATAGTTTTTTTGTTTCACTTCCAAATCTTACTCAAAACACTACTTATTACGTAAGAACCTATGCAGCAAATCCAGTATCCTTTGTGTATGGGGAAGAATTAACATTTAAAACCCTTGTGTCAAATGCTCTTATTCCGACAGTAAATACTATTGAGGTACAGAATATTACTTCGACTAGCTTTGACTTAATTGCTGAAATTACCAATGATGGCGGTAGCCCAATTATTGAAACTGGGTTGGAATATGGTAATGATTCTCTTTCCTTAGTTAATTTTAGTATAAAGTCTATTCAAAAAATAGAGGGAACAGGAAACTTTATTGTGAAGGCAAATGGCTTTGCGAAAGATTTTAATTTTTTAGTAAGAGCATATGCAAAAAATGAAGCAGGTATAGCTTATGGTAAAATTCTTAAAATTAAAACCTTAGCTGAAATTCCAACATTAGAAGATGAAGTAATAGACAGAACTGATCCTTTGACACGTACACTAGGTTTAAGACTTCAAGTTTCTGGTGCAGGTCTAAGTATATATCCAAAACCAAATTTTTCTGCAGGTTATGTGATAAGTACAACCAATCAAAAAACTACGCTTACTTCAAAAGATACCGTTCTAAATGCAGATGCTAATTTTTTTGATATATCTTACCCAGATGGGTATAATGCAATGTTTAAAGACATTTCTACCACTTTTTATGCAAGAGGTGGTACTAAATATTATATCCGAGCATTTGCTACCAATAGTGCTGGTACAGGTTATTCGAAAACAGACAGTGTAATGACTGATCCAACAATACCTGATTTGAAAATCCTATATAGCTATCGTATTGAAGACACTTGTTATTTTGGCTTTGAAGTGGAAAATAATGGTGGTCTAGCTGGTATTCCTACTAAAGTTGGGTATACAACTAAAAAGTCATTTTTTGATATAGAAGAGGGACCGTATATATCTTTAGGAACAGCCAAAATTGGTGAATATCATGCAAAAGTTTATTATCCTTCTGACCAATATTTGATTGTAACACCGTTGGTTGAAAATACCATTGGGAACGGTTTTACATTCTTTCAATTCTTGCCGCTTCCTCCTGGGGTTCCAAAATTTGGTCAATTGCAAGCAGTGACAGATATTGGAGTTAACACTGCAAAAGTAAGTTACAATGTTTTAAAACCGGGAGCATTTGTAAGTGGTATTTTAATTAGTACTAATCCTGACGCGAGTGGTGGGGTACAACGAGTTCTTTCTGGTGGGATAGGAGATTTCTTCGAAATCTTTACAGATTTAATTGGTGGTACAACTTATTATTATAAAGCATTTGCTACCAATGATATAGGTACAGGGTACAGTGACGTGGGTACTTTTAAAACTTTACCTCTTTCAATTGGAAACCCTACTGTAGCGGCTTTAAATTCTAATAATGTTTTAATACGTGCTGATATCACCAATTCAGGTGCTTCAAATATTCTAGAGTCGGGTTTTGTGTATAGTACTAGTCCAAATCCTACACTTAATAACACGAAGGTTGTAAGTCTTCTCAATTCTAATTTTAATATTGAATCAAGATTGAATAACTTATTGCCTTATACAAAATATTATGCTAGAGTGTATGCTAAAAATGATCAGGGGACGGTTTTAGGTCCAGAGATTTCATTTACTACTTTAGTTGGAACTCCTGTTGTTGAAGTCGGTTCTGTTGATAAGGTTACGCAAACAAGTGTTGAAATTAATTGTAATATATTGTCAACCGGTGGACAATTGTTGTTAGGACGTGGGGTATTTGTTTCAACCGATAAAAACAATATGACTCAAAAACAACAAGCCTTTATGGCAAATGTTCAAAATGCTTATACTGTAAATTTCATTAATTTAATACCTGGAATAACATATTATATGCAAGCATATGTACTTGATAAAGATGGTAAATTTGTGTATTCATCTATCAGTGCATTCTCTACTTTGCCACCAGTTCCAGTTTTTGGAACAACCAAAATAGAACCGTTCAATGAATCTAAAATGATTCTAACTTTAGCCTTGTTAAACAATACCGAAAATGGGGGTAAAGATATCTTAGAAATTGGTTTTTGTTACAATATCAAGGGATTATTTGTTGATACCAATGCCATTAAAACAGCTTACAAAACAGGTTTCATGGGAACTGCATTACAGGTTGAAATAAACAATTTAAATGTAAAAAATACTTACGAAGCTCGCCCTTTTATTTTAAATAAGTCAGGGTTGTTTTATGGAAATAAATTTGAATTTACACCATTGTCAATTACACCAAAAGTGGTTACAGGTAGTCCTAAAGCAATTGGTTCTAATACAATTATCATGAATAGTACATTAGAATCAAGAGGTCAAGGGAAAATGATTAGAACTGGATTTCTGTATGGTTTCAATACTCCTTTACTAACAGTAGGAGCTTCTGGCGTGCAGGTGGTTGAAACTACTTTAGATACTATTATTGGTGATAAAGTATTTGAAATTAAAAATTTAATTGCTGGAAATACATATAGAGTGAGAGCATTTGCTGAAAATAGTAAAGGGATTTCATATGGAAATACACTTACTTTATACACGCCAATGTTGAATGGTGATTTTGATGGTAATATATATGATACTGTTGAAATCAATGGATATGTTTGGATGGCTTCAAATTTAAGAACCAAAACTTATAATGACGGTACTCCAATATTTAAAGCTAATACCAGAAATATTTGGATAGGAGCTACCCCTGATAGTGTG
>JBIKPL010000223.1:0-5088 GCA_044357485.1 Cytophagales bacterium | reverse complement strand
TACGGCTACAAGTGATCATGTGGTGCCTTTTGCTGGGTTTTATAAAGCTTTATCGGTGAAGGATAAAGAATTAGCCCAAGAAACCTATTCTAAGCTTGGTATAACATTGATTGCTCACGAAGTGGCCAATACGCTAAATACGACTGTTGACTTTGAAAAACTATATTGCATTAAAAATACCTTATACTTTACTTTCGATGAAGCAAGTGTGACGCATTTGGTTGTACTTGACATCAAAAATCAAACGTGTATTTATAAAAAACTCAATTTTAAGTTAGAAAAAATTGGGAAGGAATTGAAAGGAAATTCTTTCCTCATTGACAATCGTTTGTTGAGGATTACGGCCAATAACAAACAATTGAATTTATGCGTAGTGGACCTTGAAAATTTTGCCTTGGTTAAAAATTATAATATTTACCCCGACCAAGAAATTGACATCAAAAATACGCCTATTGTAACGGAAAATAATGGGAAACTTGAGCCTGATTTTTTAGACTCAGAAGATTTTTTTAAGGCAATCATGGATGGTGACATTGCTATTGCAGCTACCATTGCTGATAATGGTTATTATGAATTGGAAATTGGGAATCAGCAAATCGTAACTATCCAGCGGCCTAATATAAGTATGGGGTCTGGCTTGGTTGGCGGAGCTGGATTTCCTGTAATGGGTGGCTGGGGAATGGGGGCTTACCCTGGTTTTTATCCCGGTTGGGGATATCCTGTAAATGCGGCGAGCTATACTTTAAATACGTATTTTAAAAGTATTATGACCCCTGTTGATTTTTCTCATGTCAAAGGTACGATGTCAAAAAATATTATTGATAAATTAAATGAATTTGAAGACAGGGCCTTTGGCAATAATATCCCTGCCATTTATACCATTTATAAAGTTGGAAATAAAATTCATTACGGGTATCTGTCAAAATGGAACAATACCTTTTATGTGGTAGAATTTTAATATGTATCTTTAATATTAATCTAGTATGGCTTTAATTAAACCTGTAAAAGGCATCTTGCCTGTTTTTGGAAACAATATTTATTTGGCTGAAAATGCTACCGTGGTTGGGGAAGTGATCATGGGCGACGATTGTACTGTTTGGTTCAATGCAGTGGTAAGAGGAGATGTGCATTATATCCATATCGGTAATAAAGTAAATATTCAGGATGGGGCCATTATTCATTGTACTTATTTGAAATGCCCTACGGTAATTGGGAATAATGTGTCTATTGGCCACCGTGCAATGGTGCATGGTTGTACCATCGAAGACAATGTTTTAATTGGGATGGGTGCGATTGTGATGGACAATGTATATGTTGAAAAAAATAGTATTATTGCTGCCGGCGCGGTGGTTTTAGAAAACACTAGGGTTGAAAGTGGCAGTATTTACGCGGGGGTTCCTGCCAAAAAAGTAAAAGAAATGAGTCCTGAACATTTCAAAGACCTCAATGAACGCATTGCCAATAATTATGTCATGTACGCTGAATGGATGAAGTAATACTTGTATTTATTCGACTACGTTTCCTTTTACTAAATGCCTCTTAACTGAAACTTCCATTCTTCATATTGTTGGTTTGTTATCTTTGCTATCTTTTTTTTAGCATTGATCTTCAGCCTATTCCTTGGTTCGATGAAACTTTTTTTGCTTCTATCGCGCATTGTTATGGTCTGCATGGTACTTTGGTGCCAGAAATTGCGGCTACTGTCATGAATCAACAACAGTTGTTGATATATGGTCCCGTTTATTTTGTGCTTACAAGTTTTAGTTTCGATTGTTTTGGATTTGGTGTTTGGCAGTTTAGGATTGTCTCCATGGTTTTTGGACTTGGCGTTTTATTGATGATGATGTTACTTAAAAAACAACTTGTCAAACAAAAGTGGGGTACTTGGGATATGGTTTGGGTAATGATACTGGTTACTGATCCATTTTTTAACATGTGTTTACATGAGGGTAGAATGGATTTGGTGGCTTTGTTTTTGATGTTATTGGCGCTTTATTTATTTTTAATTGCCGTAGAAAAATCGCAAAATTGGTTATTCTTATTGGTAGGGATTTGTGTTTCTTTAGCTATTTTAACAACACCACGGGTAGGGTTTATTGCTCTTGTGCTAGTTGTTGTGGTCATTTATTTAGTGGCAACCAAGCGTATTGTTCTTCGTCATGTTTTTTTTTTAGGAAGTCCAATAGTGGTGATCTATGGTTGTTGGATTGAGATGTGCGGAGGTTTTAGAAGTTTTTTTGATTTGTATTGGACTAGTTTTGATCAATCAGGAACCCAAGATTCTGTGCTAAATTATATCGGCACTAACTTTTATATTCCTACACATGAATATCTTTTAATTGTGATAAGTATCTGTATTGTTATGGTTGGGATGATGCAAAAAAATCAGTTTTTTAAACATTATTTTGCTTGGTTGTCGTTGGGGAGTATTTGTATTTTTTATCTGCTCATCAAAGATTGGGGGCCGTATTCGATTTTTATTCTTCCTTTTTATTATTTGCTCTGCATGGGTTTGCAAAATCAATCAAATATGCTTTTTAAGGTTTTAATAATGCTGTTATTGGCTTTTAATGGGAGTTTTTTTTGTTTCAAAGCAATTCAAACTGTGGTGTCTGCTTCGGCACGTAATCCAACTATTGCGTATGATTTTGTACACCAACATATCCCGAAGGGCAGTAAAGTGATTGGAGATGCTACGTATTATTATGCGGTCGTTCAGAATGGTTCTAGTTATGAATACATAGATAAATATGCGCCCTTAAATAAAAGAGAGGCATTGCTTCGTACAAAATACAACTACCAATATGTGATTGTGAGTAATATTGAAAAAGCCAGGTATGCGGTTGCTTTTAAGTATTTTGCGAGCAAAACTAAACTTCGTTTGGTGGCAAAACGCAGTGCTCCAACGTTGGTTAAATTTCCTTTTGTGTCATCCTTTGATGCACAAGGATACGCTTGTAGTTTGTATAAAGTAATAGATTAAAAAAAACGATGTACCATGAAATGATACATCGTAAGTTTACATTAGCGTTTCTGCTTAAATTAGTTTTTCAACATGCTAAGCAAATCGCTTAACCTTTCTTTTAATTCTTTTCTATCTACAATAAAGTCTAAGAAACCGTGTTCCAATACAAATTCGGCACTTTGAAAACCTTCAGGTAAATCTTTCCCTATGGTTTCACGAATAACTCTTGGTCCGGCAAAGCCAATTAATGCACCTGGTTCAGAGATGTTGAAATCGCCTAACATGGCATAAGAAGCGGTTACACCACCTGTGGTTGGGTCTGTTAATAATGAAATATAAGGAATGCCTTCTTCAGAAAGCATCGCCAATTTGGCAGAAGTTTTAGCCATTTGCATTAAAGAATAGCCTGCTTCCATCATTCTGGCACCGCCAGTTTTAGAAATCATTAAAAATGGTGCTTTCTTTTCGCGTGCTTTGTCAATGGCTCTTGCAATTTTTTCTCCTACTACTGATCCCATAGAACCACCAATAAAATTAAAATCCATACAAGCGACTACAATTTGAATATTGTTCATGTACCCAATGCCAGAACGAACAGCGTCAGTTAAGCCTGTTTTTTTCTGTGTCGCCACGATACGATCAGGGTATTTTTTGGTGTCAATAAAAATTAATGGATCCGAAGAACTCATTCTTGCATCTAATTCTTCAAACTCATTGTTGTCAAAAATGATCTCGAAATATTCTTTCGAACCTATTTTATCATGGTAGTTGCAACTCGAACAAGTATATTCGTTTTTTTTGTGCTCACGAGAGTGCGTTACTTTTTTACACTCAGGACACTGACTCCACAATCCATCAGGGGTTTCCTTCTTTAATTCTGTGGGTGTTACAATTCCTTTTTCTTTTCTAGTAAACCAAGTCATATTAATATTCAATTCAAGCGTTGGCAAATTTACCTATTTTGCTGAAACATCTACCTAAAATAGTGAAATTTTGTTTGCAATTTTTGAGAAATGCTTTGTAAAACGGTATTATAAAGTGAATTTTTTGAGCTCTTCGAAGGAGATGCTACCGTCATATAATGCGTTTCCTAACACGGCAGCATATATTCCTTGTTCTTGAAGTCGCACAAGGTCATCAATTGAGCGAATGTCTCCTGAGGCAATTAATTTCAAATCAGGAAATCGGTTGTTGATTTTGTTGTACAGGTCGAAATTGGGTCCGACGCTACTTTCGTCTCCAGATAAAGTGTTGCATTTAATATACAACACACTAAATTGATAAAAATAGTCGATATAATCTAGCACATCTTCTTTGGCTTGTTTCCTCGATTCACCATAAATATTTACTTTTTGATCGATGGCATCAACTCCTAAAATTAGTTTGTTTCTGCCGTAACTTACTAACCATGCTCCAAACAATTCTTTTTCACGCGATGGTAAAGTCGAGCAAGAAACTTGATGGGCACCATATTCAAAAGCGAGTCGAATTTCGGCATCGGTATTTACGCCTCCGCCAAACGCAATCTCTAATGTAGTAAAAGCACTAATGTCGCTTAAGGTATGCAAGTTTTTAACCGTATCGGTGATGACACCATCCAAGTCAATGAGCTGTATTTTTTTGATGCCATGGTCCTCAAATTTTAATGCAAGGTCAAGTGGCTTTTCTTTTAAGAAAGTATACTGGTCGGCACTGTCATTTTTAATTAGGGCGCATTTGCCATCTTTTACCAAAATGGACGGAACGATGTGTATCATGGCGTTGGAATTTATAACCCTAATTTACGTGTTTTTTTGAATGTTGGCTTATGGATTTCTGCTTTTTTTATTTAAGACACTAACATTTATGTTGGTTCCATGAAACATATACCCTCTGTTTTATTGGCAGTTATTTTGGTTCGAAATACAGGTACGACCTTTATGAGGCATCAAGTGATTCAACGGCAAAAGATGTTATTGCTAAACTTATACCAAGGCTGAAAAACTCAATTCACATCATTTGTAAATCATATTGAGCAAATATACTTAAAATTATGATGCTAAAATGGGCACTCGATTTAATTGAAATGATTGGCTAATTCGCTTTGCGTTAGCGGGAGAGGCTTTGTTTGAGCTCATTTTTCT
>JBIKPL010000030.1:0-13600 GCA_044357485.1 Cytophagales bacterium | reverse complement strand
CTCATTGTCAAGCGCACTGGTGGCTTCATCTAAGATTAATATTGTAGGATTTTTGAGAATGGCTCTAGCAATGGCAATACGTTGTTTTTGCCCACCAGAAAGTTTAATACCCCTATCACCCACCAAAGTATCAAAGCCTTCAGGAAAACTATTGATAAAGTGTATGGCATTGGCTTGCGTGGCGGCATACACAATATCTTGCTCAGTAGCAGCAGGATTACCGTAAGCAATATTCTCTTTGATGGTGCCTCCAAATAAAATTACTTCTTGTGGCACTACGCCAATACTATTTCTTAAAGTAGGTAAATGGATGGTATTGATATTTTGATTGTCAATGCAAATTTCTCCTAAAGACACCTCATGAAACCTAAGCAAGAGTTGCATGATAGTTGATTTACCAGCCCCACTTTGGCCTACCAAGGCTATTTTTTGTCCTTGGGGAATTTCAAAAGTAATTCCTTTTAATACTTCCATTTCTGGGCGAGAAGGATATGAAAAATGTACCTGATGAAAACTGATTGCCCCCATCTTAATGCTCGTATCAGTTGCCTTAAGTAAGTTTGTGGACTCACTTTGTTCGAGCAGCAATTCTCTTAATCGTTCAGAAGCGCCAATTGTTTTTTGCAGTTGACCATAAATTTCCCCTATGCCCCCAACAGATGCCCCAATGAAAGTGGTGTAAATGATAAAAGAAGTTAAGGCTCCGATGCTCATTTCACCGGCAGCCACTAATTGGGCACCGTACCACAATACCCCAACGATACCTCCAAAAATAGCAAGAATCACAAACGACACAAAAGTGGCTCGTAAGCGCGCTGCACGAAGTGCGTTCTGGACCACTTTGTCTAAAGCCGATTCATACCTTTTAATTTCAAACCATTCGTTTACAAAGGCTTTTACCATGCTAATGGCTTGAAATGTTTCTTCCACGACTACATTCGCTTCGGCCAATTTGTCTTGTGTATTTTTAGAAAATTTTCTCAATTGTTTTCCAAAAACAAAAGCCATCATAATGAGCAAAGGAAAAGTGCCAAGCATAAATAGGGTAAGTTTTGGTGAAGTAATAAAAATAACCACAATACCCACCAATAAGGTGATGATTTGTCGCAAAAATTCGGCTAGGGTAATGGAAATTATGTCTTGAAGTAATGATACATCTGCTGAAATTCTGCTGGTCAATTCTCCTACCCTTCTTTTTTCAAAAAAGGGTATAGAAAGACTGAGTACTTGTTTGTACAAGGCTTTTCGAATATCGGCCATAGATTTTTCGCTCACCAAAGAAAAAAACCAAATACGCATAAATGAAAAAATAGCTTGGGCAAGCAGTACCCCAATTAGCATTAGCGTAATGCCATTGATGTCGTGAATAAAAAAATTATTTTTTTTCATGCTTGCGTCAATTAATTTTCCGGTAGCAAAAGGGAAAATCATGGTGGTGACACTCGATAAAAACAAAAAAAATAGCCCCCCGATAAAGTAATTTTTGTAAGGCAAAATGTGCTTAAAAACAAATAAAGTATGCATTAAACCTGTTTTGGTTATTTTTTTCTTATCTATTTCTGGTACTGCTTCTTGCTTGTTAAATCCTCTTTTTGCCATAATGCCGCTTTTCAATTAAGTGAACAAAAATAGCTTTATTTTTGCTTTTCTTATCTTGAATGCTTCTAAAGTTTATCATGGGTCTTGCGTTTAAGTATAATCATGATATATTTGTAAAAATATGGACATATCAGCATTGTTTACTTTGTTAGGATTAACACAATTATTATCCCTTACAATCATGGAGATTGTATTAGGGATTGATAATGTGATTTTTATATCCATTCTTACCGGTAAACTTCCTAAAAAAGACCAAGGTAAAGCAAGAACGATAGGTTTGAGTTTGGCCTTGATATTTAGGATTGGTTTATTATTCGGTATTTCATGGATCATAAGTTTACAAGCGCCATTATTTTCTTTTGAAGACTTAGGGATTGACTTCGATTTTAGTTTATCAGGGAGAGATTTAATTCTATTACTTGGTGGTTTATTTTTAACCTACAAAAGTGTTGGAGAAATCATGGAAAGATTTCATCCTGAAGAAATAGAAGAAGATGAAGACAACAAAGGAATGTCACTACCTTCTGCCATAGCCCAAATTGTATTGCTAGACATCGTATTCTCGATTGATTCTATCTTAACTGCCGTAGGCATGGTAGACAATGTATATATTATGATAGGCGCAGTGATAATTGCCCTCATGATTATGTTATCCTTCTCAGGAGCAATTAGCGATTTTGTAAATGACAATCCTAACATTAAAATGTTAGCCTTATGTTTTCTAGTTTTAGTTGGATTTAAATTAATAGCAGAAGCATTACACCAACATGTTGAAAGTGGCTATTTGTATGCCCCAATAGGCTTCTCCATTTTTGTAGAAACCTTGAATATGTTTGCTAAAAAGGCAGAAGAAAAACGGATCGCTAAAGAAAAAGAACACGAAGTTTAATTCAAATTTATTATTATGAAAATAGCAGTTGTTGGTACTGGTTATGTTGGCCTTGTTTCTGGAACTTGTTTCGCAGAAACTGGCAATACTGTAACTTGTGTAGATATTGACCAAGCCAAAGTTGAAAAATTACAATCAGGTAAAATCACCATTTATGAACCAGGATTAGAAAATCTTTTTCATAGAAATGTTACCAATGGCAGGTTAAAATTTACCACTAACTTAGAAGAAGGCATCAAAGATGCTAAAATAATTTTTCTTGCTTTACCTACGCCTCCAGGCGGTGATGGTGCTGCTGATTTATCTTTTATTTTAAAAGTGGCCGATGATTTAGGTAAAATCATGACCGACTATAAAGTAATTGTAGATAAAAGTACTGTACCTGTAGGCACTGCTGAAAGGGTAAGAGCTGTCATTGCAAAAAATGCAAAATTTGATTTCGACGTGGTCTCTAACCCTGAATTTTTAAGAGAAGGTGTTGCCATCGACGACTTTATGAAACCCGACCGTGTGGTGGTAGGTACCAATTCTGAAAAGGCTCAAAAATTAATGAACGAGCTTTATGCGCCGTATGTCCGTCAGGGAAATCCAATTATTTTTATGGATGAGAAATCTGCGGAGATGACAAAATATGCTGCCAATTCATTCCTAGCAACAAAAATTACTTTCATGAACGAAGTAGCAAACCTTTGCGAATTGGTTGGCGCTGACGTAGATGCAGTAAGAAGAGGCATTAGCTATGACGAAAGAATTGGTAAAAGATTCTTATTTCCTGGCATCGGTTATGGCGGAAGTTGTTTTCCAAAAGACGTTCAGGCTTTGGTAAAATCTGCTGCTGATGTGCATTATGATTTCAAAATATTGAATGCGGTAATTGATGTCAATGAAAAACAAAAAACCGTCTTGATTCCAAGAATCTCAGATTTCTTTAAAGGAGATTTAAAAGGTAAAACTTTTGCCCTTTGGGGATTGGCTTTTAAACCTAATACCGACGATACCAGAGAAGCCCCTGCTTTATACATCATCGAAGCTTTATTGGCTGCTGGTGCAAAGGTAAAAGCATACGATCCAGAAGGTATGGAACATGTGAAACGTCAAATTGGAGAGACTATTGAATATGGTCAAAATCAATATACAATTCTAGACGGAGCCGATGCATTAATTATCGCTACCGAATGGAATGAATTCCGCACACCTGACTTCGAATTATTGGCTTCAGGTCTAAAATCAAAAGTAATTTTTGATGGTAGAAATGTATACAGTTTAGACAAAATGAAAGAACTAGGATTTACGTATTTTAGTATAGGAAGAGAAACGATAAAATAAGTATTAGGTACAAGGTATTAAGTACAAGGTTAATTTTTGTACTTAATACCTTGTACTTTGTACATTGTACTTAAAGATATGGCAAGAAAAAGAGTATTAATCACAGGTGGAGCAGGATTTTTAGGATCACACCTTTGTGACAGGTTTATCAAAGAAGATTACCATGTCATTGCAATGGATAACCTGATTACAGGTGATTTACGCAATATTGAGCATTTATTCAAATTAGAAAACTTTGAGTTTTATAACCATGATGTTTCTAAATTTGTACACGTTGCTGGAGAATTAGATTATATCTTGCATTTTGCTTCTCCTGCAAGTCCGATTGATTATTTAAAAATTCCGATACAAACCCTAAAAGTAGGTTCATTGGGCACACACAATTTGTTAGGCTTGGCCAAAGCAAAAGGTGCGCGTATGCTTATTGCCTCAACCTCTGAAGTTTACGGAGATCCAACGGTGCATCCACAACCAGAAGAATACTGGGGAAATGTAAATCCAATTGGACCTCGTGGCGTGTATGACGAAGCCAAAAGATTTCAAGAAGCCATCACCATGGCTTACCATACTTTTCATGGTTTAGAAACCAGAATAGTTAGGATTTTCAATACCTATGGTCCTCGTATGCGACTGAACGACGGTCGTGCTTTGCCTGCATTTATTGGTCAGGCTTTAAGAGGAGAAGACATTACCATTTTTGGAGATGGTTCTCAAACCCGTTCATTCTGCTATGTCGACGATTTAGTAGAAGGCATTTACCGTTTGTTGTTAAGCGATTATGCGTATCCAGTAAACGTTGGAAATCCTGTAGAAATCTCTATCAAAGATTTTGCGGAAGAAGTAATCAAATTAACAGGTACAACGCAAAAAGTAATTTACTTGCCATTGCCTGTGGATGATCCAAAACAACGTAAACCAGACATTACCAAAGCCAAAGAAATATTAGGCTGGGAACCTAAGGTTAATAGAGCCGATGGCTTGAAAATAACCTACGAATATTTCAAATCATTGCCTGAAAAAAATAACGTACCAAAAGAGTTTTACTAGTTTATAATTTGAAAAACACTTACGATTCACATCCATCAGCCATCATTGACGAAGGATGCCAAATAGGAGAAGGCACAAAAATATGGCACTTCTCCCACATTATGTCTCCATGCATCATCGGTAAAGGATGTAACATCGGTCAAAATGTAGTGGTGTCTTCTGAAGTAATTTTAGGCGATAATGTGAAGGTACAAAACAATGTATCTATTTACACAGGAGTCACTTGTGAAGACGATGTTTTCCTTGGCCCTTCTTGTGTATTTACCAATGTGGTGAATCCAAGGAGTGCTGTCAACAGAAGAGGACAGTACGCCAAAACGATTGTTAAAAAAGGAGCGACCATCGGTGCCAATGCCACCATTATTTGTGGCCATGATATTGGGGCCTATGCGTTTATAGGAGCTGGGGCTGTGGTAACCAAAAATGTACCGGCCTATGCACTCATCGTTGGCAATCCAGCCAAACAAATTGGTTGGATGAGTGAATACGGTCACCGTTTACACTTTGATGCCGAAGGTATTGCCAAATGTCCTGAAAGTGGTGAAAAATATCAATACACGCAGGGTAAAGTATTAAAAATAGATTAAAGATGTTCAACAAATTACTCCAAAAAGAAACTAAACTTGCCGTAATCGGATTGGGCTATGTTGGTTTACCCATTGCTTTGGCTTTTGCTAAAAAAATCAAAGTGGTAGGTTTCGATATTAACCAAGCTAGGGTAGACATGATGCGTAACCAAGTTGATCCAAGTGGTGAACTTACTAAAGCAGATTTTGAAGGAGCTGACATTCATTTTACGGCAAATTTAGAAGATTTAAAAGATGTCACTTTTTATATCGTAGCCGTACCTACACCTATTGATGCCAACAATCTTCCTGATTTAAGGCCATTGTTGGGTGCGTCTCATACCGTTGGTAAAACCTTAAAAAAAGGCGACATCGTCGTATATGAATCTACCGTGTATCCTGGCTGTACAGAAGAAGATTGTATTCCGATTTTAGAACAAGAATCAGGATTACAATTTATGACTGATTTTAAAGTGGGTTATTCTCCTGAAAGAATCAATCCAGGAGACAAAGAACATACCTTAGCGAAAATCACCAAAGTGGTTTCTGGTTGTGACGACGAGTCCTTAGATATCATTGCTAATGTGTATCGCGTAGTAGTCGATGCAGGGGTACACAAAGCATCCTCCATAAAAGTAGCCGAAGCGTCCAAAATAATCGAAAATACCCAACGTGATTTAAATATCGCTTTGATGAATGAATTGTCCATCATTTGTGACAAACTCAACATCAATACCTATGAAGTACTTGAAGCAGCAGGTACGAAGTGGAATTTTTTAAAATTTAGTCCTGGATTAGTAGGAGGACATTGCATTGGGGTTGATCCTTATTACCTGACTTATAAAGCCAATAAACTGGGGCACAAAGCCAAGGTAATTTTAAGTGGTAGAGAAATCAATGACAACATGGGTGCTTATGTGGCCAATAAAACGGTTCACTTGATGGTAAATGCTGGCAAAGAAATTTCTAAAACCAGGGTTTTGGTAATGGGTGCTACTTTCAAAGAAAATGTTGAAGACATTAGAAATTCTAAAGTAGTAGATGTCATTCGTGAATTAGCTTCTTTTCATGTCACTGTAGACACCATTGATCCTCATGCATCTGGTGAAGAATTTGAGCACGAATACCAACTAAAATTACAAGCACAAGCAAGCGGTAAATACGATGCTATTGTGTTAGCGGTAAATCATCTTGAGTATAAAAATTTGTCAGAAAGCTATTTTGAAAGTATTGCGGCAGACAACGCTGTATTTATTGACCTAAAAGGCATTTACAGCAATAAAATAAACAAACTAACTTATTGGAGTTTATAGTGGCAAGCAAAAAGAAAATATTAGTAACTGGTGGTGTTGGTTTTATTGGTTCTCATACGGTAGTAGAACTGATTGATGCTGGCTATGAACCAATTTTGCTTGATAATTTATCAAACTCAAAAATAGGCGTATTAAAGAGTTTAGAAAAAATCATTAAAAGAACGGTAAAGTTTTATGAAAATGATTGTAACGATATCAGTGCGCTTAGAAACATTTTTAGAATAGAAAAAAACATTGTGGGTGTTATTCATTTTGCGGCAAACAAGGCGGTAGGTGAATCGGTTATTGATCCATTGAAATATTACCAAAACAATATTGGTTCATTGGTATCGATATTGTCTGTAATGCAAGAATACAACATTTTAAACTTGGTATTCTCATCGTCATGTACGGTATACGGGCAACCAACACATTTACCCGTTAATGAAGATTCTCCCGTTTTAAAAGCACAGTCCCCTTATGGTAATTCTAAGCAAATTTGCGAAGAAATTATTCATGATGTATACTACTCCGGAAAACCTATTAAAGCAATTTCATTACGTTATTTCAATCCTATTGGTGCACATCATAGTGCCTTAATTGGTGAATTACCATTAGGAATGCCCAATAATTTGATTCCATTTGTGACACAAACGGCAGCAGGCATTAGGGAAGAATTAACGGTTTTCGGAAACGATTACAATACACCCGATGGCACTTGCGTTAGAGACTATATTCATGTGGTAGATTTGGCTAAAGCCCATGTTAAGGCTTTAGATAAATTATTTACCGTAAAAGAAGATTTATTTCATGATGTCATTAATGTTGGCACAGGAAAAGGAGAATCTGTTTTAAACGTAATTCATGCTTTTGAAAAAATTGCTGGCCTTAAATTAAACTATAAAATAGGGCCAAGAAGGGCAGGTGATATCCAAGAAATATATGCTGATGTTCAAAAATCAGCATCGGTATTGTCTTGGAAAGCTGAAAAAAATATGGAAGAAGCTATTTTAGATGCATGGAATTGGCAACAAAATCTTAAAAATCTTAACTTAGTATAAATGAAAAAAATACTTATCACTGGTGGTGCTGGCTTTATTGGCTCACATGTAGTTAGATTATTTGTAAATAAATATTCTGATTATCAAATATTTAACCTTGACAAATTGACTTATGCAGGAAATTTGGCCAATTTAACGGATATTGAAAATCAACCTAATTATACATTTTTAAAGGGAGATATTGTTGATGCCGCTTATATCAATGGTATTTTTGCAGAACACCAATTTGATGCTGTAATCCATTTGGCTGCAGAATCTCACGTCGATAGGTCTATCACCAATCCCCTAGATTTTGTGTTTACCAATGTCGTTGGAACGGTTAATTTGTTAAATGCAGCAAAAGAATTGTGGAAAGCGGATTTTTCTGACAAATTATTTTACCATGTATCTACCGATGAAGTATATGGTTCTTTACATGACGACAGTTTCTTTTTAGAAACTACGCCTTATGACCCACAATCTCCTTATTCTGCTTCTAAAGCAAGTTCTGACCACTTTGTAAGGGCTTACCGCAATACCTATAAAATGCCGGTGGTGATCTCTAATTGTTCTAACAATTATGGCCCTAACCAATTTCCTGAAAAATTACTGCCTTTATTTTTCAACAATATTAAAAATAATAAGCCGCTACCGGTATACGGCAAAGGCGAAAATGTGCGTGATTGGTTATATGTGTTAGACCATGCACGTGCCATTGATGATGTTTTCCATAAAGGGAAAGAAGGAGAAACCTATAATATTGGTGGATTCAATGAATGGACCAATATTGATTTAATTAAATTGTTAATTAAAGTAATGGATCGTAAATTAGGTCGTCCTGAAGGAACGTCTGAAAAATTGATTACTTATGTTACTGACCGTGCCGGACATGATTTGCGTTACGCTATTGACGCCAATAAAATCATGACTGAACTAGGCTGGAAACCTTCGCTTCAGTTTGAAGAAGGGCTTGAAAAAACAATTGATTGGTATTTGGCCAATGAAACCTGGATTGACAATGTTACTTCTGGTTCTTATCAAAAATATTACGATAACCAATACGCGTCTAGATAAATCTATTTTTAGTTTATTGAACTCCAAAGTAAATTTTGGAGTTCAATAAATTAAATTAACATAGCCACCAATAGCCATGATTAAATTTATTTTACTCACCATTTTATTTTTATACATTTTTAGCAAACTCGCTAAGTTTTTCCTTAAAACTGTGTTTGTGAATTATGTAAAAAATGCGGCAAATCAACAACAACGTACCCAACAACAACAACATAAATCCTCCAAAGAAGGGGCCATTCATGTTGATCACATTCCTGAAGAATATAACCAAAAGAAAAAAGATTTAGGTGGCGATTATGTTGATTATGAAATTGTAAAGTAATAACATTTAAATGCTGAAACAAAAATAGCTATCCAATATGGATAGCTATTTTTGTTTCTTTTCTATTGTTTTCACTTTGTCATGTGCGCATAAGCAAACAAGGTGAAACACGAGCGCATTATGGTTATTGGTCTACTTTAATTTTTCTGCACGAATCAAAATCATGTAACTTTTCGACTATGTTTAGGTCAATTTCTTCTTTGGGCAGCACATTTTCTTTTACGGAAAATGATGGGATTTTAATTTCTGTTCTTCTATTCAATTGATGTTCTGCTTCCGTACAGCTAACATTATTGTGACATTGGTTAAGCAATTGACTTTCACCGTATCCCTTAGCTGTAATCCTATTTTTATCGATTCCGTTGCTTACAATATAGGCAACAGCAGCATTTGCACGACTTTGAGAAAGTGCTTGATTATAGGCATCACTACCTCTTGCATCTGTATGCGAACCTAATTCAACTTTAATGTTTGGATATTCATGTAAAAAACCTACCAAACGATCTAATACGATGGCTGCATCAGTACGGATAGTTGACTTATCGTAATCATAGTACAAATCTTTCACTTCAAAAGTCATACTTTTCTGCATCTTGTTTAATTCAAGTGGTGTAATGCTGGCTTTTGCCTTTGCTTTTACAATTTCTAATTGTGCACAATCTGAGAAATAAACTTGGTGTAAGGCTTTGAGGAGGTAATTGCTTTTCCTTTTCCCTTTGAATGTATAATTGCCGTTGTTATCTGTGAAGAATACTTGTTGTGATTTGAGCTGGCTATCATATACATATACTTTAGCATTGGCGATGCCTATTTTTGTTTTGGCATCAATCACTTGACTTGTGATCAAAATATTTTCATCTTCTTCTTCAAACAATAATGTTAAAGTGTCATTCTTGGATACATCAGCACTAATGGCGATAGTAGTTCGAATGGTATCTAAGCCTATATGGCTAGCCATTACAGTATAGCTTTGGTTGATGGCTAAATCAATCACCGTTGGGGTTAAGGCTAAGGAGGTTTTGTTCGCCACCTCTTCTTTATTAGTCGATAGCACTATTTTAACTGCGTCAAGTGATGTTATGTCTCCGTTTAATTTTTTAACTTGGGTGAAAACTACCAATTGTTTTTGTGCTTTACGTTTATCAAAAACATAATAAATGTCATCATCTATTCCTCCATGTTTTCTATTGGAACTCAAATAAGCATGTTGTTTCCCAATGCTAATATAGCCAAAATCATCTTTGTTGGTATTGATTGGGTAAGCGAGGTTTTTGGGAATTTCGGTAGTATTTAATTTCAGTTTAAATATATCTAGGCCTCCAAAACCTCCCCATCCATCAGATGAAAAATACAATACATTATCCTCACTTACATAGGGAAAAACTTCGGTCTCTGAAGTATTTACCGTAGATCCTAAATTTTCTGGTTTACTCCAAACGCCATTGTTATTGGTAACTTTGTACAAATCCATACCACCAAAACCACCAGGCATATCTGAAGCAAAAATCATGGTAATGCCGTCACTTAACAAAGCTGGGTGACAAACAGAATATTGGTGACTATTAAAAGGTAATCTTTTAGCATCTTTATATTTACCTTTGGAGGTTAAATCGGCTTCAGCAATAATTAACTTGATGATACCCCCTACTTTTTTGCTTTTTTTATCATTGGTGGTAAAATACATTTTCTTCTTATCCGAACTAAACGAAACCGAACCCTCATGAAATTTAGAATGTAAATGCTTGTTGTATTTTACAGATACATTATTATAGGCTTTGTCTTTGGTCCACATAGAGTCGTCGATGGGATGATGGCCATAATACCCTAAAGTTGGTCCTTCATTGGCGGTTAGTGGCGTGTGGTCATCATGTAAGTTTTCGAGTTTATCTGAATAAGAAATGTGTAAATCTTCATTTTCTATTGCTCCTAATGGTCTTTTGTATCGTTTCTTTTCAATTGTAGAGGTATCGGCTACATACAAATCTAAAAATGGGGTATGGTTCCATTCCGACACTTTATGAATGGGTCCTATCGCTCTATTCGATACAAAAATCAAGTTATTGTCTACTACACATGGGGAAAATTCGGTCCAATGAGAATTGATATTCAAATCATAGACTTCTATGTATAAGGAGTCGTGTTCAATAATAGGCAATTGGTCTATAAACTGAGCGTGATTTGTTGCCACTACATCATTTGGTGCTATGGCAAGGTATTTTTTCCAACACAATTGCGCTTCCTTATATTTAGCATTAGAGGTCAACGCCATGGCTAAATTTTTAAGTGCTGTTGCATCTGATTGGTCTTGCGCCACTACCAGTTTAAGAATCCGTTCTGCATCTTTTGAATCATTTACCTTTAAATAAGCCTCTGAAAGATTTTTTAAAGAGCTTATTTCTGCTTGATTGGCAGCAAGTAATTTTTCGTATTGAATAATGGCGGTAGCATAATTCATACGTTTAAACTCTTTGTCTGCCGATTCTTTTGTATAGGTGGCCTGTCCAAACATCAATGAATAGCTAGCCAATAAGTACAGCGTAATAATAGATTTTTTCATTTTCGTATGATTGATTAACTAAAAATACCTAGGCGTAATAATGCTTGCGTGAGAAGTAGCGAATTCGTACCTCAACATTATTTCATGTGACCCTTTCGTGATACTATTTTTTAAACTCGTGGTTGTGTAATCATAGGCATACCCAACTTTAAATCCTTGAAAAGGACTACACTCCAACAATGCGACAACGGCATCTAGTGTTCTATAGGATGCTCCAATAGAAAATTTATCATAAAACCAGCAATTTAAATTTAAATCAGTTTGCAAAGGTGCTCCAGCAACCGCTTTGAACATCAAGGAAGGTTTCAGAACGAGTATTGGATTTATCCTTTTTACAAATCCTGCCATTACAAAATAGTGTCGTGCTTGAGAAGCATTGATTTGTAATTTATCATTTTTATAAAGATTGTTGTCATATAGCCTTGGCATGGATACTCCTGTGTACCATTTGTCTGTCGCATAATAAATACCTAAACCCAAATTGGGAAGAAATTTATTCACATTAGCACTAAAAGCTTGGTCGTAGGTGTTGCCATATAAGTCAATAGATGTTAAATCAGAATTGTAAAATGATCCTCCTAAAGTCCCCCCTAGACTTAACGTGCCTGCATTTGAAAGCCGTATTCTTTGTGCGTATGACACATAAACTCCTGTGTTTTTATCGGCTCCGATATAATCGGTAAACACCAAGGCACCTATACCAACTTTTTCATTTAAAATGGGCATATCACCTGAAATGGTAGTTGATCGAGGACCACCATCAATGCCATTCCATTGGTTTCTATGTAATAAAGTTAAATTTAATACATCACGACTTCCTGCGTACGCGGGGTTTATTGCCAAAGTATTAAACATGTATTGTGAATATTGTGGGTCTTGCTGGCCAAGTACTGTCACGAGGGAAATGATCCAAAGTAGTGCAGTTATGCTAGAATATTTTTTCATTTTTATACTTATTATAGGTTATCAAACACTACCATTCATCTCTATTTTACCTTCTTAAGGTGATGTATTTAACAATTTTATCGACTTTCCCTGTCGTTAAAGTGGCTTCAGCGACTAAATAATAGGTACCATCAGGTAAGCCTTCGCCTAATACCAATCCTGCATTTGCATTGCCATCAAAATTGTCGTCATAATTTTTCTTCTCATACACCAAATTCCCCCAACGGTTATAAATCAATACATCGATGGGAATTTTAAGCGGATTAAATATTTGAAAATGATCATGTACTAAATCGTTGTTTGGGGAGAAACCCGATGGGATTTTATATTCACAAACATTCACCACAACACTTGCAGACTTTTTACATCCGTTGTCGTCTTTGCTTGTGACGGTATATGTTTTCGTCACCAACGGGCTAAATGGGGTATTGTTGATCACGCCATTATCCCAAGTATAATTATTTCCGCCTTGTGCTGTTAAGGTTACCACATCATCCATACAAATATTGGTAGCGCTGGCCATTGCTTTAATTTCTTGTGTATTGGGTGCATATACCGAAACCACCACTGTGTCGGTAGCACTACAACCATTTAAGCTTGTGCCTATTACTGAATACGTTTTGGTTTGTGTTGCTACAAAACTTATATTGTTAATGACTTGATTATTCCAAGCGTAGGTACTAGCACCATTACCCATTAATTTCACAGAATCTCCGGGACAAACGGCTACGGGATTTCCTGCATCCACGATTGGTAAATCTTTTACGGTAATGGTAATAGTGTCTTTAGCTACGAGTGAACATTGATTCGTCGCGGGGCTTGTTACCGTGTAAGTTTGGCTTGCTGTTGGGATAAACGAAACACTATCTTCTACGGAATTATCCCAGGCATAATTGCTCGCTCCTGTTCCAAATAAAACCACCGATTCGCCCAAACAAATGGC
>JBIKPL010000222.1:0-5120 GCA_044357485.1 Cytophagales bacterium | reverse complement strand
AGTACCAGCCAACCAACAATATGTACCATTGATGTATGCGCTTGGCCTAAAAGAGCCCAAAGAAAATATTAAATATATTTATGAAGGTTTTCAAAATGCCAGCATTAGCCTTAGGTCATTTATTGTCGAATAGTAACACACACAAGCAACTGCTTATAAACAAAAATGCCCCCAATAAATTGAGGGCATTTTGAATTTATAAAACAAAGCAAAATTATTTTGCCGCTTTTTTCTCTGTTACGCTTAATCTAATTTCTTGTGCAAGGTTTTTAAACTCCATCATTTTTTGTCTAACACGAGTACCTGCTGCGCTATTTCCGTTTTCATAAAACTTTACAAAATCAGCTTCAGATGCATTCAATAACGCTGTTAATTTTTCAAATTCGTTCATTACAAATGTTGTTTAGTTAATTAATACCTGATATTATGAATAATGACTCAATTAAACAATTATTTGCTGATTTTTAATCTTATTTTTTTTCGAAGTACATATCATTATATCGCGCTAATCAATATAAACAACTAAAAATCAACACTATTATACAAGAGTATCAAAAGAACTTGTAAACCTCCACATTTCTTGCCACCTTTACTTTGTGCAAGCCGTCTTATCGCTGTTTTACTGTAATGGTAAGAGAGAGGAAAGTCCGGACATCGTAGAGCGCTGTACTTCCTAACGGGAAGGGGGATAAATCGAAAGGTTTATTTTACAGAAAGTGCCACAGAAAATATACCACCATGCTTCGGCAGGGAAAGGGTGAAAAGGTGGGGTAAGAGCCTACCGCATCCTTGGCGACAAGGGTGGCAGGGTAAACCTTACAGGATGAAAAATCAAATAGGTTCCGCCTTTTGCTTTGGCAAAAATAGTGCTGCTCGTACTAATGCGGAATGGGTAGATTGATGGAGCCCCGAGGTGACTTTGGGCCTAGATAAATGATAAGAGTACCTATGTAAATAGGTTCACAGAACCCGGCTTATAGGCTTGCACTTTTTTTTAAAAATCCATTATTAACACAATATTTAAAATTACTATGACGCAGCAATTGGTTTGAATAAAAATTGCAGTCATCGACTTACTGCTTGATTAGGTTAAACTCAAACACATCTCCTACTGATACCTCTATATATAGCCATGTCAAAAATACTTATAATTGATGATGAAAAAAGTATTCGTTATACCCTTCGCGAAATACTTGAATATGAAAAATATGTCGTTGAAGAAGCTAAAGATGGTGAAGAAGGCTTAGAAATGATTACCAATAATCATTATGATGTAGTATTATGTGATATTAAAATGCCTAAAATGGATGGCATTGAATTATTAGATAAAATTGCTTTGCTGGATAAAGAAGTTCAAATCATCATGATTTCTGCCCATGGCAATATTGAAACAGCAGTAGAGGCAACTAAAAAAGGTGCTTTTGATTTTATCCAAAAACCAATTGACCTAAATAGATTATTAATAACGCTCAAAAATGCCATGGAGCGTTCGTCATTGGTAACAGAAACCAAAGTACTCAAACAAAAAATTGCGCACAAATCAGAAATCGTTGGTTTGTCTGAAGTCATTCTTAGGGTAATGGATGATATTGAAAAAGTGGCTCCAACAGAAGCGAGGGTTTTAATAACAGGTCCTAATGGTTCAGGCAAAGAGCTCGTCGCAAAAGCCATACACGAAAAAAGCGCCAGAAATAAAGGTCCCTTGGTGGAAGTCAATTGTGCCGCTATTCCATCAGAACTCATAGAAAGCGAACTTTTTGGACATGAAAAAGGTGCTTTCACTTCTGCCATTAAGCAAAGAATTGGCAAATTCGAACAAGCCAATGGTGGCACATTATTTTTAGATGAAATTGGTGACATGAGTTTGTCGGCACAAGCTAAAGTACTGAGGGCTTTACAAGAAAAAAAAATCGCTCGTGTTGGTGGTGACAAAGAATTTAATGTGGATGTACGAATTGTGGCCGCAACCAATAAAGATTTAAAAAAAGAAATTGCGGCTGGAAATTTCAGAGAAGATTTATACCATCGATTAGGCGTAATTTTAATTAAAGTTCCTTCATTAGACGAAAGAAAAAGTGATATAGAGGCATTGGTAGCAAAATTCTTAATCGACATCGCTAAAGAATATGGCAACAAACCTAAAAGTATTACCAAACAAGCCATCAAACGTTTAGAAGAAAGATCTTGGACTGGAAATATCAGAGAACTTAGGAATGTAGTCGAACGACTCATTATTTTAGGTTCAGAAGAAATTTCAGAGGAGGATATTAAACGTTACGCCATTTAAGAAACAGTTTAAAGTGTCAAACCTTCAATTGTATTTCAATTTTGAAAAAACATTCCCATAAAATTATTCAACCCGAAAATGACCTTGGGTTAGGCAATAAAGTTGCCGATGATGGTCCAACGCGATTCATTAACAAAGATGGTTCTTTCAATATTACAAGAACAGGTATTCCATATTTACGATTCCAAAATATTTACCACGACCTCATCACGATGTCATGGCTCCGATTTAGCCTAGTAGCCTTGGCCTATTATTTAGTGGTAAACACATTATTTACCTGCCTGTACTTACTGGCGGGAGTACACCATTTGGCTGGGGTGGAAGCCAATACTTATTCAGATAAATTTTACGAGGCTTTCTTCTTTTCGGCACAAACATTAACTACCGTTGGGTATGGAAGGGTTAGCCCAGAAGGATTGCCAGCCAACATCATTGCCGCACTTGAATCGTTAATTGGAGTACTGGCATTTGCAATTGCCACAGGTATTTGTTACGGACGATTTGCAAAACCCAATGCAAGAATTCAGTTCAGCAAAAATATATTAATTGCTCCTTATCAAGACATTACGGCCTTACAATTTAAAATTTGCAATATACGTGATAATCAATTAATTGAAATAGAAGTAATGGTTACATATTCTTATTTGACCAATGCCAATGGAAAATTTATTCGTAAATATGCATCCTTACCATTAGAAAGAGATAAAGTAAATTTCTTCCCTTTGCCGTGGGTACTCGTGCATCCTATCAACGAAGAAAGTCCTTTATGGGGAGTCGATGCCCAAACCCTCACAACCATCGATGCAGAGGTAATGGTGCTAATTAAAGCTTTTGATGACACTTTTGCCCAAAACGTACATGTACGATCGTCCTATAAACATGATGAATTTGTATTTGGAGGTAAATTCAAAATCAATTTTGACAAAGTAACACAAGGCAAGATATTAATAGAATTAGATAAAATAGATGATTACGAAATTGTGCCACTTGCCTCTACCCTTCCATTACCTGAAGATGAATTGGTAGCAGAAAATAATACCATGTAAAACGGCCCATTGAAAACAAACCTACTTTTAAAATAATCCGTTGTTTATGATAATGCAATCATGGCATGTAAAAAAATTCACAAAGTTAGCCTCTACCAAGCTATAGCCATTTTCCCATGCTGCCTTAAATAATTGTTTGTTGCACTAAAATGTTTACAACCCAAAAAACCGCGATAAGCCGATAATGGTGAAGGATGAGCAGAGGTTAACACCAAATGCTTTTGAGTATCAATGAGTGGTATTTTCTTATGCGCATAAGCACCCCATAACAAAAAAACCACCTGTGCTTGTTGTTCAGAAACTACCCTAATCACCGCATCGGTAAATTGTTCCCAACCTATGGCATGGTGAGAACCTGCTTCATTGGCTTTAACAGAGAGGGTAGCATTTAACAAAAGTACGCCTTGATTTGCCCAATGTGCTAAACTACCGGTAGCAGGAGGTGCTTGCTGTAAATCATCCGCCAATTCTTTGTATATATTTTTCAAGGATGGTGGTATTGCCACTCCTTCATTCACCGAAAAACATAAACCATTGGCTTGGTTTGGACCATGATAAGGATCTTGCCCAATAATGACGACTTTGATGTTTTCAAACGAACACAATTCAAATGCTTTGAATAAATGTTGTATTTCGGGATAACAAAGTGATTGCGCATATGCCAAATTCACTTTATGCATTAAATTTTTAAAATACGGTTGTTTCAGTTCTTGACTTAATACATTTTTCCACGAAGAAGGGTAATCAAAAAACATATTATACCATTTTTGATTTTATAGCTAAACACTTTTCTGAAATTTCAACCAACACAAGTTCTAAATCAGCCACGATTTGTTGGGTCAATTCATTGATTTCATCTTCAGGTCCATTCGTAAAGAGAACACTTTTATGATGTTCGATTTTTGATTCAAGTTCATTGAGTTCAAACATCACTAAGGTTGGTTTTATTTTATGAATGACACGTCCAAGGTTTACCAGGTCTCTCTCTTTCACAAGCACCAAGTAGCGTTCAGCAGTATTGCTATAATCTAAATAGGTCTGATTTAACAATAACAACAAAAAATCATCATCCTCATCAGCCAATTCATAATATTTCGAAAAATTTACCATTCCTCCTATTTTCATTGAAATACAATTTAAATCTTTAATTACCTAATAGTAGAAAATTTAGATGAATATAGTAACATTACTTTAACCTTAAACACCTGTTCTCTTTTTTAATCTGCCCAAAAGCAACATATCATTGACATGACTTACGGCAATTTACATGAAACGGTTATATTTTAAGTGAGTCCTCAGCAATAGGAAATACTATGAAAAATAATTACACACAAAACAATAAATTAATTTACTCATAATCAACAATTTAAATAATCAATTGAATTCTTAAAAAAAAACAATCAAAACAATAAATTGCTAATATTTTTTTATAAAATTGTAAGCAAAGTCAAACAGCACAAATTCATGGTAAAACAAACTACAGATGGCGTACAAATAAGTGTTAGAACTACCTACCAACCAGGGTATTCTAGGCCTACAAAATCTCATTATGTATTTACGTATGAAATCACCATTGAAAACAAAAGCGAATTTAGCATTCAACTTTTAAGACGTCACTGGTACATTTACGATAGTGATGGTCAAATTCGCCAAGTGGAAGGAGAAGGTGTTGTTGGCTTACAACCCATAATAGCCCCTGGTCAAATACATCAATATATCTCTGGAAGTAATTTAAAAACAGATATTGGCAAAATGAGGGGTACTTATTTAATGGAAAGAATTGTGGA
>JBIKPL010000221.1:0-5123 GCA_044357485.1 Cytophagales bacterium | reverse complement strand
CATCATTTTGATACCTTTCAAGCTTTAGATCAATTGGTTCAAACCTTTAATGCCCAAGAGTTAGCCTTGGCGAAATTGATTCATCAAACTTTACCTGAAGCTGATCAGTTGAATCAATTTCTACGCAATAGTTTTGCCATTGCTTGGAAAGAAGCCTTAGCATTACAATATCCTATTTTAAAATTATACCAATCAGATCGTTTTACTTTATTGAGCAATTCATTAAAACAATTGATTGAGCAAAAAACAGCCCTAAGTAAAGATGTTTTACTGATTAGGTTACAAGAAAATATTCATAAGCATGTTGAATACAACAGGTTATCAAATCGCGTAACGTACCGAGATTTGTTACACCAAGTGAGCAAACGGAAAAAAATATGGCCCATTCGTAAATTGGTGGCCTCCCTTTCAGAAGATATTTTTAAGCTACTGCCTTGTTGGTTGGCTTCACCTGAAACGGTTTCTTCGGTGTTTCCTATGGAACAATATTTTGATTTGGTGATTTTTGATGAAGCTTCACAGTGTTTTGCTGAAAGAGGTATTCCTGCTATTTATAGGGCGAAACAAGTGGTTATTACCGGCGATAGTCAACAATTGAGTCCCAATGATTTATATAAAGTACGTTGGTCTGAAGAAGAAGAGGAGGATAGCCCCGAATTAGCCTATGATTCATTACTAGATTTATGTGGTAGGTATTTCAAAACCATGATGTTGAGACAACATTACCGCAGTAATCACCCTGAATTAATCGCCTTCTCCAACGAACACTTTTACCACAATGCATTAATTGTTTCTCATAAAACATTGCCATCAACGCAAAATAAACCTATTGTTTTTAAATTTATTGAAAATGCGGTTTGGAAAAATAGATGCAATCAGTTGGAGGCACAAGAAGTCATTCATTTATTAAAAGAAATTCAAACCAATGAGCCTACTAAAACGGTGGGGATTGTTACTTTTAATTACCATCAACAAGAATTAATTTATAACCTTCTGCAAGAAGGTATTCAAAGTAATTATTTGCGTTATGATGAACATTTAATTGTAAAAAATATTGAAAATATTCAAGGAGATGAACGTGATATTATCATTTTTTCAGTAGCCTATGCGCCTGATGAGAAAGGGAAATTACAAATGAATTTTGGAAGTTTAAGTGCTGATAATGGAGAGAAACGATTGAATGTGGCCATCACCAGAGCCAAAGATCAAATCTATATTTTATGTAGTATTCAGCCTAATCAATTGCAAGTAGACCATACTTTACATGAAGGACCTAAACTGTTTAAAAAGTATTTAGAACAGGTGAAAAACAATGCTATTTCATCACAAGCTTCCTTTCGGGCTTATGAATGGAACGAATGTTTGTCTATGAAGTATCATGTTACTTTGTAAAAAAGGTTTACTTATTGGTTTTTTATCGAAGATACGGTGTCATTATACCTATGTATTCAAAATCAAGAGGTAGTAGCATGTACTTAAAAAAACAGGATTCAGCAGGGTGAAATTTTGGGCGTGTCTGCCGAGACGTACACGGCTATTCATTCCTTTCCTTTACGCCAAGTACTGCTGGAGTGAAGTTACATTTTTTTTAAATAGGAGCCCGATATTCAGCAAGCCCAAATACATTTAACTTTATAGCTGTTTTGCCTATTTCATTCTCATTGGGCGCTTTTTAGTAGCCGAATTTTATGATTGTAATATAAATCATCAATGATTAGTGTATATAAAATCAATTTAGCTACCTTTGTGTCACATTTTGGTTTTCAATAACCTATTCTTGGTTAATGAAATTAAAAGGGAATCGTGTGCAAATCACGAACTGTTCCCGCAACTGTAAACTCTTTTAGCATATTGCTAAAAAGTGCCATCATCGTACCACTGTTCGTTATCAGCGAATGGGAAGGTCGCACGTGAGTAAGTCAGGAGACCTGCCTCAATGTATTATTCAATGCTTCGGGAAGAAAGTCGTTTGGAATCAAGGAAATTTCCTTTTTTATCAACTCCTCTTGTCGGCATTAAACACCTTTCTTAAAGGAAAAATGTTTATGCTCTACAAAATTAATTGTGTATTATCAGTGTTATTGCTCAGTGTGGCTGTGGGGAATTCCTATGCGCAAATACTTGGGGGATCAGACACGTCCTTTGTCACCAAAGAGGTGGTCATTGCTTCAGAACGACTTTCAACTTTTGCTGTTGGGAGTAAAATCGTGGAAATAGATTCAAGTGACATTGCCCAAAATAGTACCAATACCTTAGCTGAATTATTGGCAAGTCAATCCCAAATTTTAGTCAAAAGTTATAGCCTTTCAGGTTTGGCCAGTTCTTCTATAAGAGGTATGAATGCGAGTCAGACCGCTATTTTATGGAATGGGTTCAATTTGTCGAGTCCGATGAATGGTATGCAAGATATGGCATTGTTACCTGTTAATTTTGTGAACCGCGTGAAGGTTCAATACGGAGGTGCCGGTGCATTGTGGGGTAGTGGCGCTATTGGTGGCAGTATTCATTTAAACAATAAACCTGAATTCAACAAAGGATTTAGCCTTGGAAGTACTTTTAGTGTAGGTAGTTTTAATGACCGTCAAGAAAATATCAGTCTTGAATTCAGTAAAAATAAATTTATTTCATCAACCAAATGCTTTCAACACCAAGCACAAAATAATTATCCTTATACCAATGTCGGTAAATATGGGAAACCAGTTGAACTATTACAAAATGCTCAAATAGCACAAAGTGGTTTATTACAGGAAAATTATTTGAAATTAACGGATAATCAAAATGTAAGTGTACGGCTTTGGCTACAAAACAACAGTAGGCATATTCCAGCCAGTATGACTTCAAGCCTTAGCAAAGCCATACAGGTAGACCAATCGTTGCGACTTACTGCTGAATGGCAAAGTATTCAAAAAAAGGTTTCTTATTTTTCAAGGGTGGCCTATTTTAATGAGAATTTTCAATACACCGATCCTGCCATAAGTTTAAATTCAGTGAGTAATACAAGTGCATTTATTGCTGAAACCGAAGCAAAAATTAGCGTTTCCCTATTGCATACCTTAAATGTAGGCGTCAACAATACGTATAATAAAGCGCTCACCCAAAATTATTCATTTTCACCAACGCGTAACAGAATCTCCTTTTTTGGATCATATTTATTTGCCAATAAAGCGTCAAATTTTAAAACTACATGTGCTGTTCGTCAAGAGATTGTCGGCAATGGCTCAAACCCATTTACTTTTTCATTGGGCTCTGCACTAAGAATTTTAAGGAATATGAGGTTGAGGGGAAGCGTCACTAAAAATTACCGCATCCCGACTTTCAATGACCTGTATTGGGCGCAAGGTGGAAACCCGAATTTGTTGCCTGAAAATGGCTATAGTGAAGAAATCGCATTGGGTTATATGGCTTGTAAAAATAATTTTGCCATCGAATATGAAACGGCTGTGTTTAACAGTAATGTTCAGCAATGGATCATGTGGATTCCCAATCATGTTGGCATTTGGTCGCCTGAAAATGTACAAAAAGTGTGGTCACGTGGTTTGGAAAATGATGTCAAAATCTATTATACTTTAGCTAAAGTGAAATTTAATGCTGGGTTTCATTACCAATATATTCTCACTACTGCCGAAGAAATAGCCACCAAAGAGCAATCAAGTATACATAAACAATTGCCATATACACCAACAGAAAAAGCCATTTTCAATGTTGGTGTACACTATCGGAATTTTAAAGCACAACTAAATTATAATTATGTGGGCTACAGGTATACCACTACTGACAACACTCAGTTTCTAGCCCCATTTGCCACCCTTGGTCTTGATTTAAGCAAATCAATTACGGTAAAAAACTGTCAAGTTACGGCCTTTTTTCAAGCCAATAACTTGAGCAATGTTGCCTATCAAATGATAGCCTATTTCGCCACTCCCGGAAGGAGTTTTCAATTCGGATTATCCATTAACTTTAATAAACCTAACCCAAAACCATGATGAAATTATTTAAATCAACCTATTCATTATTAATGATTGTCTCTCTTGCCATAGCAACGATATTAGGGGCTTGTACCCAAAAGAAAGAGGAATCAATTAATCCGTTAATGTCCATCGATCATGGCGTTTTTATTGTCAATGAAGGTCCTTATGGTTCAGGAACAGGCTCTATCAGTTATTTTAGTAAAGGTTTGAATTCGTTGACGAATGATTTGTTTCAAACCAAAAACAATTATCCTCTCGGGAATGTAGTTCAGTCAATGAATATCATCAATAACAAAGCATATATCGTAGTCAATAATGCCAATAAAATTGAAGTTGCTGATGCCAATACGTTTATTGCGCAAGCTCCAATCACAGGATTGAATCAACCACGGTATGTGCTTGGGGTAAATGCAATTAAGGCTTATATTACACAATGGGGACCTACAGGAAATGAAGGGGGAGTACAGGTGTTAAATTTGTTAACAAACACCATTTCAGGTACTATTACTACTGGAAAAGGGGCGGAAAAAATGTTGTTGAAAGGCAATTTTGTATATGTAACCTGCAGTGGTGGAAGTGGCAAAGATTCAGTGGTTACAGTAATCAATGCAACCTCTGATGCTGTCGTAGCAACGATAAATGTTGGCGCTAGTCCTGGTGGTATTGTAGAAGACCTGAATGGGAATATTTGGGTATTGTGTGCTGGTCAATATAAAAGCGATTACAGTGGTTTGGAAAAATCAGGTAGTTTAGTGAAAATAAATCCAATCTCTAATACTGTAGAATTGAAAATTCCATTTACCTCAACGAGTGATATGCCTTCTGGATTGACCATTAATGGAGCAAAGAATAAATTATACTACAATTACGAAGGCAAAGTGATTAGTCAAAATGTTGCGTCACCAGTACTAGACAATACCACTTTTGCAAACCGTTCATTTTATGGTTTGGGTGTAGATCCAAGTACAGAGATCGTTTATGGCGCCGATGCTGGAAATTATGCTAGTGCAGGTAAAGTGTTGCGTTACAATGCCAGTACTGGAGTGGTGATTGACAGCATGACTGTTGGTCTAATTCCTAATGGTTTTGTTTTTAGATAGATATTGGGCCAGCGTACAGGGTCTTGAGTACTGAGAATCTGTACGCTGTACTCTG
>JBIKPL010000220.1:0-5138 GCA_044357485.1 Cytophagales bacterium | reverse complement strand
TAAGGTAAAATATCGCAATCAATTGTTGTTTTTAATATTGTGTTTGCATAACAATGTACCTTGATTTGGCTTTTTCTATATTTTTTAATGGTTTCAATCTCGTTTTTATTTTCTTGCTAAGGTTTTGATTGCCATTTTTTGGGTTCGTATTTTTTTGAATTTGGTGAATACTTTGTGGGTAGACAAAGGTCTTCTCCACTCGATGTCTATATTTTAGAACACTTATTTTTTAATAGTTTTATCAAATTCAAAATAGTGTTCGTTTGTTTGGTTTTCTTTACTTAAATTTGTGAGTTAAACAAAATCATAAATTAACATGGCTTTAAATACAGTATTCCTTTTCCTAGGAGGCTTAGGCGGATGGGAAGTTCTTCTAATCTTGTTTGTAGTACTTCTTTTGTTTGGTGCTAAAAAAATTCCTGAATTGGCTCGTGGCTTAGGTCGTGGTATCAGAGAATTTAAAGATGCTACCAATGAAATTAAAAATGAGGTGAATAAAGGGATCGAAGATGATACCCACAACAAACCAAATCAAGCATAATTTTATTCTTTTGAATGAAGAATTATAGTTCATTATCTCAAGTTAAAGCAGATATAAGTACAGGTGCTGTCAATTGTCAGCAACTTGTGGCTTATTATCTTGATAACATAGCAAACAAGCAACATCTCAATGCTTTTGTAGAAGTATATGCTGAAGAAGCACGTGCGCAAGCCATAGCAGTAGATGCCAAAATCAAAGCGGGTACTGCAGGGAAATTAGCCGGAATGGTTATTGGTCTTAAAGATGTGCTTTGTCATAAAAATCATGGTTTACAGGCTTGCAGTAAAATTCTCGACAACTTTAAATCCCAATTTACAGGTACTGCGGTACAGCGTTTATTGGATGAAGATGTTATTGTAATTGGTCGACAAAACTGTGATGAATTTGCTATGGGTTCTTCTAATGAGAATTCTGCTTTTGGTCATGTGCTTAATGATATTGACAACAGCAAGGTTTCTGGAGGTTCCTCGGGTGGCTCTGCGGTGGCTGTACAAGCCGATTTGTGTTTGGCTTCTTTAGGGTCAGATACGGGCGGTTCTGTTCGTCAACCTGCTGCTTTTTGTGGCATTATTGGTTTTAAGCCTACTTATTCTCGTATTTCACGTTATGGACTTGTTGCGTATGCATCTTCTTTTGATAGCATAGGTATTTTGGCTAAATCAATAGAAGACACCGCTTTGTTGTTAGAAATCATGGCTGGAGCCGATGATTTCGACAGTACGGTTTCGCATAAAGCAGTACCTGCTTATTCAAAAACTCCCGTATTTGCTAAAAAAGCTAAGATTGCTTATTTGAAAGAATCAGTTGAAAGTGAAGGCGTAAATGAGGAAGTAAAAAAAGCCACACTAGCCACTATTGAAAAATTAAAAGCGGAAGGACACACCCTTGAACCAGTGGAATTTCCGTATTTAGACTATATATTACCCACCTATTATATCTTAACCACAGCTGAAGCGAGTACCAACTTGTCGCGCTATGATGGGGTAAGGTTTGGTTATCGCAGTAGCAATACAACAGACTTAGAGTCGATGTATAAAAAAACCAAATCAGAAGGATTTGGTGCAGAAGTAAAGAAAAGAATCATGTTGGGTACTTTTGTATTATGTGCCGATTATTTTGATGCTTATTTTACGAAAGCACAACGTGTTAGAAGACTAATCAAAGAAAAAACGGATGAGCTGTTAGCACAGTACGATTTCATGATTCTTCCAACTACACCAGCTACTGCATTTAAGATAGGCGAGTTTTCTGAAGATGCCTTATCGATGTATTTAGCGGATGTATTTACAGTGTCGGCGAATTTGGCTGGCTTGCCGGGTATTTCTATTCCCAATGGAAAAGATACTGCCGGAATGCCAATTGGTTTGCAAGTAATTACCAAATCTTTTGGAGAAGCGGAATTGTTTTCTTTCTCAGAATATTTGATTAGTAATAAAATAGCTGTAAATTAGTGAGATATAAATTTCACCTAAAGTGTAACTTTAAGTGACGAAATACGAAAAAGACTATTAATTGTGAACTTATTTATATAAATTCACAGTTGTTACACTAATTTGACAAAAAAACTTATGAAACACACCCTCGCCATTCTCGTAGCTCAGCTTAAAGCATTCGCATGCCTGTTGGTTGTTCTATGGCCTAGCGCAGTGTTTGCTCAACAATTTTCAGATACAAATGTAGGTGCTGATGGTACGCCATTTGTTAATCTTGATAGCTTGCGTCCTTATACTTACGAGTATGTGCCTGATTATACGGAGGATGAAGTAATTGCTCGTTTAGGGTCAATTGAGAATAGAATTAAATTAAATTACAACAGAAGAGTTTTAAGTTTTGTTGATTTTTTTGTGAATAGAAACAGACAATATTCTAAAATGGTATTGTCACGTAAAGCCTTGTATTTTCCGATTTTTGAAGCAACACTTGCTAAATATGGCTTACCCCAAGAGTTGAAATATTTAGCGATAGTAGAGTCTGGTTTAAAAAACACGGCAAAATCTGGTGTTGGCGCGGTAGGTTTATGGCAATTCATGCCAAGTACTGGTCGTATGTACAACCTAAACAATGGCACCCTCATCGATGACAGGATGGATCCAGTACAAGCGACTGAAGCGGCATGTAAATATTTGAAATGGTTATTCAACTATTTTGGAGATTGGGAACTGGCTTTAGCGTCTTATAATTGTGGACCAGGTTATGTAAGAAATGCGATTAAAAAAGCGGGTGGTGTAAAATCATTTTGGGCGGTGTACGATTTCTTGCCTCAAGAAACGAGAAGTTATGTGCCTCAATTTGTTGCGATTGCTTATATGGTTAATTTTTCTAGAGAGCATAATTTAACCCCTGCTACCATTGAATATGCCATGGACCATGATACCATTATGGTTGATAGGAAAATTGATTTAAAAGTATTTTGTGATCAATTTGGTGTTTGTGTGGAGGATGTAAAAAAATTAAATCCTGCAGTTAAAACCAATATTATCCCTGGTCATCACAAAGCATATCCTCTCAAAATTCCTGCTGATAAAGCGAGTTTAGTAAGAGATAATAAAAACACCTATTTTGATTTTGCCCAATTGGGAGAAGATCAAGCGAAACCAACAATTGATTCTTCAAAAGCGGATACTGGCCAAGCAGTTGTTGCCGTTAAAAATGATTATAGGAAAATTAAAGTATTGCATAAAATCAGAAAAGGACAGCAATTGGAATCTATTGCGAAACTTTATGGGGTGTCTGTAAAAGACATTATGAAATGGAATAGTTTTAGGGGTACAAAATTACGAAAAGGCGCTTATATTTTAGTGTGGAGAGAGGTGCCAACACAGAATGTAGACAATATGGCTTCCGTAAGTAAAAAGTCCATAAAAGCAAAAAAATTAAAAATTCATTATGTAAGAGAAGGCGATACTTTGTGGACCATTTCTCAAAAATATGGAGGAGTAACCATAGCCAAACTTAAAAAAATAAACCGACTTAAAGGTACCAACCTCAAGCTTGGGCAAAAAATTATCATAGGCTAATAAAAAAACCGGTATTTAAACCGGTTTTTTTATTGTATAGGCTTTATTGTATTATTAAGTGATATGTATTAAAAAAGCATTATAATCTTATTACTTTTTTAATATTTTATTTTTTAAAAAAATCGTATCCGATTTAACTTATTGTTTAATTGCTATTTTTTCTGATTTAAATGAAAAATAACCCCCCAATCGACAAACTTCATGCGCTTACTTTACGTAAGGATTTAGGATATATAATATCCAACTTGTTTTATAACGTCCCCCGAAAGTTGCTTTTTATGATTAAAAACTTACGCCTACAAATCCCAATATTACTGTGTCCAATTTATTTTAAAAGAAAAGTCATCATCAATGGTATTTTGATAATACTAATGGTATTGTCATTTCAAGAAACGACTAAGGCACAAACCTGTGCTTCTACCTCTATCTATCCTTATGAGTGGCCTTCCCATAAAAATTGGTTTATGGCGCCATCTAACCTTTGGAATGGTCAGATTAGAAACATGTCGACCGGAGCGATTACTGTTGCAGGTGCCGGTGGAGGTGTTCAAGTAATTACTTATGAGGGTAGTTCTTGTGCCAGTGATGACAATGGGAATTTGCTGTTTTATACCAATGGTAGAAAAATTTATAAAGGAACCGGTGCGGGCGTTACGACTCCTTATACCGGACTTCTTGAAGGCAATGAGAATGGTGCTACCGCATCAGGTAGTGCTGTGCAAGGGGTAATCACTGTTCGTCATCCTTTAGATCCTACTAATTATTATATTTTTACTACCGATGATGCCAATGGAGGTACCACTTTAGGGTTTAATTACTTCAAAATATCTTCTTTAGGGGCTTTGGTTGCTGGACCAACAAGGTTAGGGGCATATCGAACTACGGAAGGAGTTGCTGCTACAAGGCATGCCAATGGGGTAGATATTTGGATAACCTGTATGAGTTCTGCTACTGGAACAAATAAATTTTATACTTATTTACTCACTTGTACAGGTTTAAATACCACCCCTGTAGTTTCTGCGGTGGCGCCTATCATTAGTGCGTCTGGGGAAGAACGAGGAGGTTTAGCATTCTCGGTAGATGGAACAAAATTTGCGCAAGCACATCCCAATGCTACTGGTGGAGAAAGTAATAAAGAGGTTTCTATATATGATTTTAATAAATCTACTGGCGCCATTTCAAACCCTTTACATATTTCTGATATTTCTGCCAATGAGGGTGCTTCGGATATTACTTTTTCTCCTGATGGGAGCAAGGTCTATTATTCTACTGCCGCTGGTACGTTGTATTATTATACCATTACTTCAGGAGTAGCAGCCACCATTATGGCTACAAGAACAGCGGTAGCTGGTGTTGCACAAGGCACGTATCCCGCTATTGAAATTGGTGCAGATGGTGGCTTGTATATTGCCTCTGGAGCAGCTAGCACAGGTTTGTTAGGTAAAGTAAGTGGGAATTTAAATACAGGAGCAGGTTTGTCTTTTGCAACCATTGCTGGTACAGAATCTTCTCATGGTTTACCTACGATGTATTTGCCTCCGGCTGAGGAGCCTGATATCCAGGAAGTAGGACCTTTTTGT
>JBIKPL010000219.1:0-5155 GCA_044357485.1 Cytophagales bacterium | reverse complement strand
GTATTAAAAGATTACCTCAACCCACAAGAAAAATGAGCTCAAACAAAGCCTCTCCCGCTAACGCAAAGCGAATTAGCCAATCATTTCAATTAAATGGAGTGGCCATTTTAGCATCATAATTTTAAGTGTATTTGCTAAAAATGATTTACAAATGATGTGAATTGAGTTTTTCACCAGACCCTACTTACCTAAAAAAAAAGACCGTTCTAATACTAGAACGGTCTTTTTTACTTTATTGTCTTTTGTAATCAGTGATCGTGGTGATGACCACCTGCGCCATGCACATGTCCATGAGCAATTTCTTCGATGGTAGCTTCTCTAATTTCATCTACGGTACCAGAGAAATGTAAATCATAGCCTGATAAAGGATGATTTAAATCTACGACTACTACGTCTTCTTCAATTTCAAGAATAGTGGCAACAACGGTATCTCCTTGCGCATCTGTCAAAGGAATTCTATTTCCTTCTACCAATACTTCTGGTTCGTTATCGAAAGCATTTTTTGGAAGGTCTATAATTCCACCTTCATCGTATTCGCCATAAGCGTCTTCAGAAGCTACTGTAAATTCAAAAGTATCACCCACTTTTTTGTTTAAAAGAAATTCTTCAAACTTTTCTGGTAATCCACTTAGTCCATATATAAAGACAAATGGTGCTTCTTTAGTTGCTTTTTCAACTAAAACTCTTCCATCTTCTTCGTGATCAATGTGTAAGTCAAATGACAAACCAACAACTTTGTTGTCCTGTATAAGCATAATATTTTTTTTAATTTTCGGCAATTTAGATACTATTTACTACAATATATAAAATTCAAATGTATTTATTTGAGGAAGTTAATAATTGGCAATAGAAGGTTTATTTGTGCTGAGCTGCTATATGATGGGTAGTCATTATTAATCAAACATCATTAGGGTTTGCCGAAAAGCTCAAAATTGTCTATTATAGTTTTGACTGTTGTGTAATGGAAATGGTTGACCAACCCAAAGCCATTTTTGGGGTGGTAAATGATTTGTTGTGGGTATGTTTGATTTATTAAATCACTATGTCCGATAAAAAAAATGTTAAGTTTAAATATATGCTCGTGGTGTCATAATTATTGTAATTTGCGTGAGTGATTGAGGTATTGTTTGAGCTATTTTGCTTTGTTGTTTATAGTTATAGTTTTCCTAACTAATTGAAAACAAAGCAAAAAGCGAGTACCGAAAGCACGACCCAAAGGGGCACGCCCAACAGTAAAAAATATTGAAATTTACCTATTGTATTGATAGCTTCTTATTAAGAACAATTACGATGTAGAAAATAATTATATGTTCAAACAAGTGTATTGAAGTAGTTTATAAACAATACTAATCTTTCTCTGTTTTACCGGACAACAATGTTATTAAATAAATGAATTAGGGCGTTTCACTACGGGTCGCGTGATCGGCACTCGTCCCGATTTTTTCGGGAAGCAAAACAAAGCCTCTCCCGCTAACGCAAAGCGAATTACACCATACCTTATGGTTATAATTTGTTTGTAGGTAATTACTTAAAGAGATTTAACACTATTGAAGTTCTAATTTAATCTTCCAATTAAAATACAATCACCAACCCAAAATGGTTTTAATACCGCTCAGTTTTGTATTACAAAAAACACAATCAATATTATTTGCCATTACAAAATCATTTAAAGCCATTTTTATACAGTAGCTATGGTTTTATTTGCTGCAATTTTATTGATCATTCCTTTAAAAATTAAACCGTGAAAAGGGAGCACGGCATACCAATATAACCTTCCTAGTAAACCTAGTGGCCTATAGGTAGCTGTTTGGGTAAGGATATTATGCTTGTCAATTTTAAATTCTAGCCATGCTTCTCCAGGAAGTTTCATTTCGGCATATAACAATAGGCGTTTTTCCTTTTTGTCGGCTAATAACACCCGCCAAAAATCAAGTACATCGCCTGAAACGATTTCTGTTTCACTTTTTCTTCCTCTTCTCATGCCTACTCCTCCAGCCATCTGATCTAAAATACCCCTTATTTCCCATAGCCAGTGGCCATAATACCAACCTGTTTTTCCTCCAATACACCATATTTTTTCAAGTGAAACGTCGCAGTTGTCTACTTTTATTGATTGAATATCTTTAAAGCAACCGTTTATAGGTACTTCAATAAATTGTGACATACCTGTTTTAAATACATTACTTGTTTGTGCATCTTTCCAACTTGACAGCACCTGATTTTGCTCAATTTTGTCAAAGGCTAGGGTTATGGCTGTTTCATAATCTATGGGGGTAATGCCCAGTAGTGTTGCTAAATTATTAGGTGTGCACACCACTTCAATTTTCATGCTGTTCACCAAATTTTTTGCAAGGGCAAAAGAGGTAGACGTAACAAAATATAACCAATACGACGATATTTTGGGCGTCATGACTGGTACTATAACAATTGTTCTTTTTAACCCACGGATTTTTGCAAATCGCAAAAGCATTTCTTTGTAACTTAAAATATCCGGTCCTCCTATATCGTAACTGTTGTGGTATGTTTCCTGTTTACCAATGACACCCATTAAATAGGCGATTACATTTCGAATGGCTATCGGTTGACATTTTGTGTTTAGCCAACGAGGCGTTATCATAAATGGCAGTTTTTCTACTAAATCACGAATGATTTCAAATGAAGCACTTCCAGAGCCTACTATTATACCAGCCTTTAAAGTAGTAAGGGCAAAAGTGGCTGTCGCCAAAATGGATTCTACCTTTTTTCGTGATGACAAATGTTTAGACAGCTCCGTTACGTTGCTTATGCCACTGAGGTAAATTACCTGTTTAGCAGAAGTTTGTTCGATGCAATTTTTAAAATTTGTAGCGCATAGTGCCTCCATATTTTCGAAGTCACCACTTTCGGTTGACATAGAATGAATGAGGTAATACGCCACATCAATATCGCTAGGAATATGGTTTAAACTTTCTTTATCTAGAAAATTTGCCTCTACGACGGATAGGTTTGTGCTGCTATAATTTTTACTATTGAATCTGTTTTTATCTCTTACGCAGCATATTACCTCATGCCCATTTGCTAATAAAACAGGCAATAGTCTTTGGGCAATGTAGCCGGTTACCCCAGTGAGTAAAATTTTCATAAGTTATATTTTCCAAATTTTTTTTCCATAGCAACAGTTCTAAAATCAAATATTTGTTGAAGTTGATGTGCTATGAATAATGTATTTGCAAGTGCCCCCAATATTCCCATAGGGGGTTGATAACTAACAATATCTGTCATTAAGACACCCCCATCTATTTTTGTAATTTTATGCTGATGGTGCCACATGGTATATGGCCCTATTCTTTGTTCATCTACAAAATAGTGATGCTCTTGCACCTGTGTAATTTCAGTCACCCAATTTAGTTTTATCCCAAGTAGGGGACTTACTTTGTAGCTTACAATCATACCCGGATACATTTTTTCTGTACCATTATTACTGGTAACCTTAAAACCCATGTATGCTGGCGTTATTTCTTTTAAATTAGCTGGAGAAGAAATAAAATCCCAAATATCCTCAATGGAGGCAGGTAATTTTTGGGTTTGCGTAAATTGATAAAATGGCATGTTTTGCTTGATTAAAATACGCTTGCTTCCGCAACCTGCGAACGCTATTGTAAAACGTTAATAAATAGAATTAGTTGGTATTTAAAGCGCATTAATCAAAAGATTATTTCGCTATTTCGAATTCGCTCTGCTCTTCTGAATTTGCAATTCGGAAGCAGCATCCCCTCTAGTCCTCGTTTGCAACGAGGATTTTAGTAGTGGCGTTTCCAACGCCCCCGCCGCAGGTTAATTGTAATATTTCACTTTGGTCGTGAACCATCGAAAAGGCTAACATTTTACGCGGACTAGCGGGGGAGATTTCATGGCTTGGCTTGCAGCCACCACGAAATCTTAGTTGTTAAGGATTGGTTTTATTCCATTGTTATGTTATTCGTTAATACTAAAGTTCCCCCTATGTATTTTTTACCTTCCAGAATTATTTTATTTGCATCAAATGAAATAACTTTATAATCAATCTCAAAGACTTTGTCTTTGCCATCTAGATCATATAAATTGTATGGCTCTCCAAAACTTGTAGTCAATGTTTTTTCAATTGAATTATAAGTCCAGTTTCTATTAAATGCGTCAGTTTTGCTAGTGGTCTGATATTTCTTTTTACACTCGACTATTGGGTCGTTATTTAATTCCTGTAAGTCATACGTAAAGCTACTATTTATTGATGTCCCAGTAAATCTTGCTTGATACAATTTCCATATTCCTGCTTTGCTTAAATATTCTCCCCATCCACAAGAGTCCGGTGTAATGGAGGTATATTCTAGTCCAATAGTATCTTTATAAAAAGACCTTAAACTTTTATCCCTTTCCGCATTATGCATCTGAAGGTCATATTTGGTTAAAATCCAATTTTTCGCTGTCAATACTGCAATAAATTGCTGCTCTGGTGTTAAATCATTAATGCTATTGGGTTGCGGATCTTCTTTTTTGCAAGCGTTAAATGTAATAAAGCCAATTATGGCTAATGTGAGTAATGTTATTTTTTTCATTTTCATTTTCATTTATTTTAAATCCTACTAGTTTGGCTTTTCGGTTTCGCCCTGTTTTTATAGTGATTGCTTGTCTCCACTTGTGTATAAATTTCTTGTCTTAAAAAGCTTTCTTTTCAATTTGAGTCAAAATTGGTTGTTCTCTTGTTTGTGTCATTCCGTTGTGTCGTTTCTTCAACTTGCCCAAAACAAGCATATATTCGCGACTTACACATATCTCTCAAATATCCTCAAGTTATCCCTCTAGTCTTCGTTTGCAACGAGGATTTTAGTAGTGGCGTTTCCAACGCCCCCGTCGCAGGTTAATTGTAATTTTTCACATTGGTCGTGAACCATCGAAAAGGCTAACATTTGACACGGACTAGCGGGGGAAAGAAATGCTGTATGTTTTTATTCATGTTTTTATTAAAGTTTTTCATAGATATAATCAGGAGAAAAATCAGCACCATTTTCCCATTCAATAGTCCATCCATTTAGTTTGAATTTCTTAAATGTTTCTATCTCAAGAAGGGGATAAAAAATAGGCAGCATTAAAGAATCTTTTAAATTTACTTCTCCTTTTGTATTATCATTAAATTCTACTG
>JBIKPL010000029.1:0-14050 GCA_044357485.1 Cytophagales bacterium | reverse complement strand
CAACATTCTGCCCTCACAGCAGGTGGCTTATTAGTTACATTAGGAATCATTTATGGCGATATTGGTACATCTCCTCTTTATGTACTTAAAGCAATTCTAGAACATAAAGTCGTACAACAAGAACTTATATTAGGGGCTTTGTCATGTATTTTCTGGACATTAACCTTACAAACTACTTTTAAATACGTTATCCTGACTTTACAGGCCGACAATAATGGTGAGGGAGGTATTTTTTCACTCTATGCCCTTATTCGTCGTAAAATAAAATGGTTAACCATTCCAGCTATTATTGGAGGAAGTGCATTGTTGGCCGATGGTATTATTACGCCTCCCATTTCTGTTGCCTCAGCGGTGGAAGGCTTGCAAATTATTTACCCTAATTTAAAAACCATTCCCATTATTATTGGCATTATTACTTTGTTGTTTATGGCACAAAGGTTTGGTACAAAGGCTGTTGGTGTTGCTTTTGGTCCCATCATGTTTATCTGGTTTTCGATGTTGGCTATTTTGGGTTTAAACCAACTGATGGGAGCGCCTGAGGTTTTTAAAGCTTTAAACCCTGTTTACGCCTATGATTTAATCGTGCTTTACCCAGGTGGTTTTTGGTTGTTAGGAGCTGTCTTTTTATGTACTACAGGTGCTGAAGCTTTGTATTCTGATTTAGGACATTGTGGGAAACAAAATATTCGTGTGAGTTGGGGTTTTGTGAAGGTGTGTTTATTGTTGAACTACTTCGGACAAGGGGCTTGGTTATTGTCTAAGAATGATTTATTGATACATGAAAATCCATTTTTTGCTATTATGCCTGAATGGTTTTTGATCACAGGTATTATCATCGCAACTTCTGCGGCCATTATTGCTAGTCAAGCCTTAATTACTGGTTCTTTTACCTTGGTTTCAGAGGCAATTAGGTTGAACTTTTGGCCTAAATTACGGTTGGTATATCCTACCGATAACAAAGGACAGTTGTATATTCCAAGTATCAATTTGTTGTTATGGATGGGATGTATAGCAGTAGTGTTGTACTTCGAAGAATCTGCCAAAATGGAAGCGGCGTATGGTTTATCCATCACCATCACCATGTTAATGACGACCTTGTTGCTGGGCAATTATTTGCTACTGAAGAAGGTGAATTACAAACTGGTAATTATTTTTAATATTGTTTACATCTCTTTAGAATTAAGTTTCTTAGCCGCAAACCTTACCAAATTTAAACATGGCGGTTTTGTTACGTTGATTATTGGGTCGGCCATTATTTTGGTGATGTACATTTGGTTAAAAGCAACCAAAATCAAAAACAGGTTAACGGAATTTGTACCGTTAAATGATTACATCCAACCGATGAAAGAGTTGAGTGTCGATACGTCTATTTCTAAATATGCTACCAATTTGGTGTTTATGACAGGTTCTGATCGTCAAAACTTAATCGAATCCAAAATTATTTATTCACTATTCTATAAAAAACCAAAACGTGCCGACATTTATTGGTTTGTACATGTAGACATTACCGATGAACCATATACAAAAGAATATAAAGTTGATTTTTTAGAAAAAAATGACATCATCAAAGTAAATCTTCGTTTAGGATTTAGGGTAGAACAGCGTATCAACCTTTATTTTAGAAATATTGTCGAAGATTTGGTGAAAAATGGGGAAGTGGATATTACAAGTCGCTATGCTTCGCTACACAAACAAAAAATAAACGGAGACTTTAAGTTTATTGTGCTCGAAAAATTCCTGTCTTATGAAAATGATTTGCCTATTCACGACCAATTGGTGATGGATGGTTATTTCTTCTTAAAGCATTTTACCACACACGAAATCAAATGGTTTGGACTAGATACTAGTTTGGTTACTGTCGAAAAAGTACCCTTGCTGATTAGGCCTGTTGGAGAAATGCACTTGACACGAATGAAATAAGCGTATTTAAATCCTGCCATTGAGATAAAACTTGCATTTATAGCCTTTACAACGTTCCCAATTCCCCATATCGTATGAGTAAGCAAAAAGACTTTTCACATAAATTACACTTTCGTAATATTGAGCTTTCTGATTACAAAGAAATCAAAGCCATCATGGATTTGGTGTATTCCAATGCTGGCGGTTCTTGGACCCGTGCGGAGTTTGATGCACAATTGACCAAATTTCCTGAAGGACAAGTGTGTATTGAAGACAATGGTAAAATAGTAGCAGTAGCCATGAGTCTTATAGTAAATTATAATAAGTTTGGCGATACCCATACTTATGCTGAAATTACAGGATATGGCACTTTTAATACCCACGATGAAGAAGGTGATACGCTTTATGGTACCGATGTTTTTGTACATCCCGAATACCAAGGCTTAAGACTTGGTCGTAGGTTGTACGATGTGCGTAAAGAATTGTGTGAAAATCTTAATTTGAGGGCTATCATCGCCGGAGGAAGAATTCCTGGTTACAAAGATTTTTCAGATGAATTAACCCCTAAAAAATACATCGACCTTGTTAAAAAACAAGAAATATACGATCCTATTTTGAGCTTTCAGTTGAGTAATGATTTTCACGTACGTAAAATTATCACCAATTACATGCCTGAAGATGAGGATTCTAAGTCATATGCAACCTTAATTGAATGGATTAACATCTATTACGAAGACAAAGAAGAGCTGATCGGTGGTCCTAAAAGAACGGCTAGAATTGGGGTGGTGCAATGGCAGATGCGTAGGGTGAATTCACTCGACGATTTAATGCAACAAGTGGAGTTTTTTGTGGATACAGTGGCGGGTTATAAAGCGGATGTCGTGCTCTTTCCAGAATTTTTTAATGCCCCATTGATGGCAAAATTTAACGAAGATTCGGCTGCCGATGCCGTGCGTGCTTTGGCTGAATATACCACTGAAATTAAAGATAGAATTTTGCACTTGGCGGTAAGTTATAACATCAATATCATTGCCGGAAGTATGCCCGAATACCGTAATGGGAATTTGTATAACGTATCGTATTTGTGCCGTAGAGATGGTACTTCTGATTACCAATACAAACTTCATGTTACGCCTGATGAAGAAAGTTGGTGGGGAATGAAAGGGGGAAATTCACTTAAAGTATTTGATACTGACATCGGTAAAATTGGTATTTTAATTTGTTATGATGTTGAATTTCCTGAACTAAGCCGCATCTTGGCCGAACAGCAAATGAATATTTTGTTTGTTCCTTATTGGACCGACACCAAAAATGCCTATTTACGAGTACGACATTGTGCACAAGCACGTGCTATTGAAAATGAATGTTATGTGGCTATTTCTGGTAGCGTTGGCAATTTACCAAAAATTGAAAACATGGATATCCAATACTCCCAAGCGGCGGTGTTTTCTCCTTCAGATTTCTCTTTTCCTCACGATGCTATTGTGGCCGAAGCAACGCCTAATACAGAAACAACCCTTATTTGTGACTTAGACCTCGATTTGCTAAAAAAAATCAGAAGTCAAGGAAGTGTAAGAAATATGCATCAACGTCGTTTAGACTTGTATAAAGTGGAATGGCTCAAGAAAAAAGGCACCAAATAAATTAATATTTCCAACCGACGAATTCAGGTTTCTCGTCCCTAAATTACTCTTCTATGAAAAAATATAGCCTCATTGCTTTCCTAGTACTTTTGTTATTGTCTTCGTTTACGACTTTTGACTATCCTTTAAATAAAACCGAATGGAAAGTAGAATATGTAATTATGGAAAATGGTGTAAAAGACGACTTAAGTAAGCTTGGTTTTTCTTTATTTTTTCATGAAAAATATTTTTCTTTATTTTTAGATGAAAATGAATGCACCACCCAATACCAATTAGAACCTAACAATGGTTTTAGTGTTTTTGTTGGGGGAAATTGCACCAAACATTGTTGTGATCACGAAAAAGGGACTTGGATAAAAAAGCGAATTTATGAAATCAAAAAAGCCACCTTTACCGATGATACCCTCAAGTTGCAAGGAGAGAATTTTTGGGTGATCGGATCAAAAATGAAAAAATAGTTTCGTTGAAATAGGCGGGGCTTACGGACAATCGCAAGCCCTTTTTATGGGATCTAATTTTAGAGAAGATGCCTTTCTATATATTGTTTCATTTTCAGTAAATGTAGTCATTCCAATAAGGAATTACCTAAGTTTAAATGCTACATGAACAACATTTTTTCTATTACTTTTATAGTATATCAAATACATTACTTTCTGTCGCCTGCCAATAAATACAAGGCTGCCATTCTGATGGCTACACCATTTTCTACTTGGTCAAGAATAATAGAATGACCGCTATCTGCTACATCACTGGTAATTTCAACCCCGCGGTTTATTGGGCCAGGATGCATGATGGTGATTTCTTTGTCTAAGCTATCCAATAATTGTTTGTTGATGCCATAATATAAAGCATATTCCCTCATGGAGGGGAAATATTTTAACTGCATTCTTTCTAATTGAATACGAAGTACATTGGCCACATCGCACCAAATTAAAGCTTCGCGTACATTATACGAAACCTTAACCCCTAAATCTTTGATGTATTTAGGGATGAGGGTAATTGGTCCGCAAACCATTACTTCTGCCCCTAATTTTTGCAAACAAATAATGTTCGATAAAGCAACACGAGAATGTAAGATGTCTCCAAAAATGCAAACTTTTTTGCCGGCTACTTCTCCATATTTTTCCCTGATTGAAAAGGCATCTAATAGGGCTTGGGTAGGGTGTTCGTGTGTGCCATCCCCTGCATTGATGATATTGGCATTGATGTGTTGGGCTAAAAAATGTGGTGCTCCAACACTTGCATGGCGCATCACAATCATGTCAACTTTCATTGCCAAAATATTATTGACGGTATCAAGCAATGTCTCTCCTTTTTTAACAGAACTTTGACCTGCTGAAAAGTTGATTGTATCCGCCGAAAGTCGTTTTTGTGCCAATTCAAATGAAAGCCTTGTACGCGTTGAATTTTCAAAAAACACGTTAGCAATGGTCACATCTCTTAAAGAGGGTACTTTTTTGATTGGTCTATTAATGACCTCTTTAAAATTGTCGGCCGTTTCAAAAATAAGCTGTATGTCTTCTTTGAAAAGGTCTTTGATACCCAATAGGTGTTTAACACTAAGTTGTTGCGATTTATGCATGGGGTTATTTTAGGAGCCAAACATTATCTTCTTTTCCACCTTGTTCTTGAAATTGCACGACTACTTTTTCAGACACAAGACTGTTGACACTTTTGCCGATATAATCAGCAAAAATGGGAAGCTCTCTTGAATATTTTCTATTAATCAATACTAATAATTCTACTTTGGCAGGTCTACCAAAAGCGGTCATGGCTTCCATGGCTGATTTAATGGTACGCCCCGTGTAAAGTACATCATCAATTAAGATAACTTTTTTGTTTTCTATGATAAATGGAACATCCATGGCATAACTAGAGGCCATTACTTCCCTGCGTTTAAAATCATCGCGGTAAAAGGTGATGTCTAATTTGCCCAAAGGGATTTCTTTTCCAATCTGTAATGTCAATTGCTTTTGGATACGAGTAGCCAAAAAAACGCCTCGAGGCTGTATGCCTAGAATGACGGTGTTTTCGAAGTCTTGATGATTCTCAATAAGTTGCTGACACAATCGGTTGATGGTGATGGTGAGCAATTGTTTGTCAAGGATATTCAGTTTTTGCATCTGATATTTCTAAATTGAACAAATATAGGAAAATCCTTTTAGGAATTTTGAATTTTATTTTTTGATTTTAAATCTATTGGCGAGTCAAAATATAGTTGATTGGAGCTAAGCGGCATACGTTTGATGTTTTTTGATGATTGGTGTTTAAAATGAGTGTAGGTATTATCATCGTTACCATAAATGTATTATCAATTGGCTTAAGTAAATTCATTCAAATATAATCGACTCCATATCAAACTCTCTTACACAAAAAGCGAGATTAACTTTTTAATTTATTACTTTTGTAAATTGTAGCGTGTTGGTTAATATAATTAAAAGTGAATTGACCAACACAGGCAATCCAACATTCAAAATTCAAAAAAGTGGCTTCGTCAAATTTTATAGATTACGTTAAAGTGTGTTTCCGTTCGGGCAAAGGTGGGGCAGGTAGTGCTCATTTTCGTCGCGAAAAATTTGCGCCTTTGGGTGGTCCTGATGGTGGTGATGGTGGTCGAGGTGGGCATATTATCCTAAAAGGAAGCAATAATTTTTGGACCCTGATACATTTAAAATATAGAAAACACATTATTGCGGAAGATGGGGTAAGTGGTGGCGAAAGTCGTCAGTCTGGTGCACAAGGCGAAGATGTTATCATCGAAGTGCCATTGGGTACGGTGGTAAGAGATGCTGAAACAGGTGAAATTAGATGCGAAATTACTGAAATAGGACAAGAAGTAATTGTATCACCAGGAGGGAGAGGTGGTTTAGGAAACGATCATTTCAAAACGTCTACCAACCAAGCACCACATTATGCCCAACCAGGAGAACCGGGCACTGATGATTGGTTGATTTTAGAATTGAAATTATTGGCCGATGTTGGTTTGGTTGGTTTTCCGAATGCGGGTAAATCTACCTTATTGTCAGTGGTTTCTGCTGCTAAACCAGAAATTGCAGACTATCCTTTTACTACTTTAGTGCCTAATTTGGGGGTGGTAAGTTATAGAGATGGTCAGTCTTTTGTGATGGCTGATATTCCTGGTATTATTGAAGGGGCTGCTGAAGGTAAAGGTTTAGGGGTTAGGTTTTTAAGGCATATTGAGCGAAATTCTATTTTGCTGTTTATGATTCCTGCCGATACCAATGATATTGCCAAAGATTACCAAATTTTATTGAATGAATTAAAAAAACATAACCCTGAGTTATTGGATAAGCGTCGTTTGTTGGCCATAACAAAATCAGATATGCTTGACGATGAATTGATGGAGGCCATGAGTAAAGAGGTGCCGAAAGATATTCCTTCGCTATTTATTTCTTCTGCTACACATTTTGGCATTACAGAATTGAAAGATAAAATTTGGCAGGCTATTCATCAAGTTTAGTGCCATGTTGACAGTTTTATTGCTTTGGCAATATCCTTGTAACGTATAAATTAAATAAGCATCACCGCTAGTGCAGGTATGCAACGAATTGATTAATTAAAAATAATTATACCTATGAATAAGGAACAAAAAGAAGTGACAGAAGAAGAAGTGACTTCTGAAGCAACTGCTCCACAAGAAGAAGAAATTCAAGTACCAGAACTTTCAGAAACTGAAAAATTACAGGCTGAAGTGCTGGAATTAAAAGATAAATTTTTAAGATTACAAGCTGAATTTGATAACTTTAGAAGAAGAACAGCCAAAGAACGTCTTGATCTTATCAATACGGCATCTAAAGACCTTGTAGCAAATTTAATTCCTGTTTTGGATGATTTTGAACGTGCTACCAAAACCATGGAAACCGCTACCGATATCGATGCGGTGAAAGAAGGGGTGAATTTAGTATACAGTAAGTTTTATAAAATACTAGAAGCGAAAGGGTTGAAACCAATGAATTCCACTGGTGAAGCGTTTAACCCTGAAATACATGAAGCAATTACTCAAATCCCTGCTCCGACGGAAGATCTCAAAGGAAAAGTAGTGGACGAAGTTGAAAAAGGTTATTATTTAAATGAAACGGTGGTACGTTTCGCTAAAGTAGTCATCGGCGCATAAGTCATACACTTGTTTGTGTTTACCATTTTTAAAACAAGTTTTATCAAGCAATCATAATCATGGCATCAAAAAGAGATTATTACGAAATATTAGGCGTTTCTAAATCATCAAGCGCTGACGAAATTAAAAAAGCTTACAGAAAACTAGCCATTCAGTTTCATCCAGACAAAAATCCTGATGATCCTTCTGCAGAAGATAAATTCAAAGAAGCAGCGGAAGCCTATGAAGTGTTAAGTAATCCTGAGAAAAAACAACGTTACGACCAATATGGTCACCAAGCGGGCAACGGTGGCGGTGGCTATGGCGGCGGCGGTTTCGGTGGTGGCATGAACATGGATGATATCTTCTCTCAGTTTGGAGATATCTTTGGTGGTGGTTTCGGCGGTGGCGGAGGCGGTAGAGGTCAAGGGGTAAGACGTGGTTCTAATTTAAGAATCAAACTTAAACTTAACCTAGAAGAAATCGCCAACGGTGCCGAGAAAAAAATTAAAGTAAAACGCCATGTAAGTTGCAAATCTTGTAACGGAAATGGCTCTAAAGGGGGAACTTCGACCCAAACTTGTGGTACTTGTAACGGACAGGGGCAAGTGAGGAAAGTCATGAATACCATGCTGGGGCAAATGATGTCTACCGCAACGTGTCCTACTTGTAATGGGGAAGGAAGTTCAATCAAAGAAAAATGTACGACATGTCATGGCGAAGGTCGTTCTTTGGAAGAAGAAGTAATCAATATTAAAATACCTGCAGGTGTTGTTGACGGCATGCAATTGTCGATGAGCGGCAAAGGAAATGTGCCTCAAAGAGGTGGTATGGCAGGTGATTTATTGATTGTTATTGAAGAAGAAGAACATGAAGTTTTGAAGCGTGATGGCACCAATGTAATATATGATTTGTATGTCAATTTTGCAGATGCTGTTTTAGGAACTTCAGCGGAAGTGCCCACCATAGACGGAAAGGTGAAAATTAAAATTGAACCTGGTACACAAAGTGGTAAAGTACTTCGCTTAAGAGACAAAGGAATTAAAGATATCAATGGCTATGGTAAAGGTGATTTACTGATTTATGTAAATGTTTGGACGCCTAAATCTTTGAGTGCTGATGAAAAGAAACTGGTGGAGCAATTAAAAGATTCGCCCAACTTTAAACCCAATCCTATTAAAGGGGAGAAAGGTTTCTTCGAAAGAATGAAAGAATATTTTCACTAAAAAAAGTCCCGAGCATATCGGGACTTTTTTTTTGCATTTTTTTCTTTACAATAAATTAAAGAATCATGTAGATCGAAAATGTAATGAAAAGGCAACCTTTAGGGGGTAATTGCAGTAAAACTCATTTCCCTGAAAATCTTCATGTACTTCAAAAATAATGATTACTTTAGTGGACTGTTCAATTGATTTTAAATTTAATGACCTATAATTACGATGACAAAACTTACTAATCTTGCTTCTTGGAAAAATTTAACCAATCATTTTGACCTTGTACAAAATCTATCTATTAGAAGTCTTTTTGAAAAGGATGCCAAGCGTTTTGATACTTTTAAACTGCAATTTCAAGATATTTTAATAGACTATTCTAAAAATTGCATAACCACCGACACTTTTCAATTGTTACTCGACTTGGCCAAAGAAGCTGGGGTGAAAGAGGGGATAGAAGCCATGTTTTCGGGTAAAATAATTAACAATACCGAAAAAAGAGCCGTTTTACATACTGCACTCAGAAATCGTTCGAATACACCTGTGATGGTGGATGGCTTGGATGTGATGCCTGGCATAAACCAAGTATTGGCCAAGATGAAAGTGTTTTCGGAAAAGGTAAGGTCGGGAGAGTGGAAAGGATACACTGGCAAGGCGATTACCGATGTTGTCAATATTGGTATTGGCGGCTCAGATCTTGGTCCTTATATGGTCACTGAAGCGCTTAAACCGTATGGCCATTCCACGTTGAATGTACATTTTGTGTCAAATGTCGATGGTACACATATTGCGGAAACGCTTAAAAAATTGAATCCCGAAACAACCATGTTTATCGTGGCTTCTAAAACATTCACAACGCAAGAAACGTTAACCAATGCTGATAGCGCCAAACAATGGTTATTAGCGACGGCTAAAGATGCCAGTGCGGTTGCCAAACATTTTGTCGCACTGTCAACCAATTCAAAATCAGTTGCAGCCTTTGGTATTGATACCGCTAACATGTTTGAGTTTTGGGATTGGGTTGGTGGCAGGTACTCGCTGTGGTCAGCCATTGGTTTATCGATAGTATTGTATATAGGCTTCGAAAATTTTGAAGCCTTGTTGCAAGGGGCACACGACATGGACGAGCATTTTAGAACTGCTGATTTTGCAGAGAATGCACCGGTGATATTAGCCGTTTTGGGTGTTTGGTACAATAATTTTTATGGTGCCGATTCGCATGCCATTTTACCTTATGACCAATATATGCATCGTTTTGCGGCCTATTTTCAACAAGGGGATATGGAAAGTAATGGTAAAGGGGTGACTAAAGCTGGTGAAACGGTAAATTATTCTACCGGTCCAATTATTTGGGGAGAACCTGGTACAAACGGTCAGCATGCTTTTTACCAACTCATTCACCAAGGCACGAAATTGATTCCATGTGATTTCTTAGCGCCGGTACAATCACAAAATCCTATAGGCGATCATCACGAAAAATTGTTGGCTAATTTCTTTGCGCAAACAGAAGCGTTAATGAAAGGGAAAACCAAAGCAGAAGCCCAATCAGAATTGATTGCCGCAGGTTTGTCTGAACAAGATATCAATGCACTGTTACCCCATAAAGTTTTTACAGGAAATAGGCCTACCAATTCAATATTTTTCAAGAAATTGACGCCTGCCACTTTGGGAAGTCTGCTTGCCATGTATGAGCATAAAATTTATGTGCAAAGTTTGATTTGGGATGTCAATGCTTTTGACCAATGGGGGGTTGAATTGGGAAAACAATTGGCCAATTTAATATTGCCAGAATTGAAATCTGCTACCCCAATTACGAGTCACGACAGCTCAACCAATGGATTAATTAATTATTACAAAGCAAATAAAGCGTAAAAAAATCGTGTATGGTTGCAAATTGAGTAGCCATACACGAATTTCTTTTTTCAAGATGTTACTGTTTTTTTGATATCAATCAACTGCTTGATTGATTCTAATCATTTTACTTTCAGTTGAATTGTTATTGTTTTGTATCGACTTTAATCAATCCTGCAGGTTGTGGAGGGTAGTGTTGTTTTTTATCGCTGCTCAATAGATTTGGTTGAGTGGTTTGAATGATTCTTTTTTATATTTTTAAAATTTTCAATAATGAATTATCACATAAAGAGGTGGATGATACTTATTGTTTTGCTTGGTATAGCTTCTTATTTACTGTATTGTATGTTTTTTATTGTTTTTTGGGGAATTGCATTGTTGGCATTTCGTTAGCCATGGCATTTATGTTGTGTTTGAAAACTAAATCACCTAAGTAGGGTCTGCTGAAAAACTCAATTCACATCATTTGTAAATCATTTTTAGCAAACATACTTAAAGTTATGATGCTAAAATGGTCACTCTATTTAATTGAAATGATTGGCTAATTCGCTTTGCGTTAGCGGGAGAGGCTTTGTTTGAGCTCATTTTTCTTGTGGGTTGAGGTATTTTTTTAATACGCTATGATTTGACCACAAGAAAAATAGCGAGTGCCGATCACGCGACCGAAGGGAACGCCCTACGAAATGAATAGCTTATCTATGCTATATAAATCAAACTAGTGCACCACTTTAATGAAATAAAATCAAATACTCTTGCATTTAAACGGTTAAATAAATAGAATAAACCTCTAAAAATCAACTATTTTTCAGCAAGCCCTAATTAAGATAATATTTGATTTTTGGTACTGATCGTTAAGAATTTAGCAATTGTTTGAGCACAATAATTTGTTGTGCAAGGTAATGACTTACCGGATTTTTGGTAACCAATTAAAATGCGAAGGCTCGGTTCTCCGCAGCGGAAACGCCCTCTTAAAAATTCATTTGACATCAATCAAACTTTTGCATAAAATCATCTAGCCCCTAAAATACTCCTATTTATTTTTTAATTATAAAGTAGGGCAATAGCAACTATATTTTGTTTCGCAATATATTTTGACTTTCGGAGGAAAGAAATTATTTTTGGAATCGTGTTAAATGTTCGAAAATAAAAAGTAAGTTTAGGATTGCATTTATTGACGCTAAAAAGAAATAATATTTATTGATTATGAAACTATTACAAGGAAAAATTGCATTGGTTACTGGTGCATCTAAAGGAATTGGACGTGCAATTGCATTACAATATGCTGCGCAAGGGGCAAATGTTGCTTTTACTTATTTGTCAAGCGTTGAAAAAGGACAAGCTTTAGTGGCCGAATTGGAAGCATTTGGTGTAAAAGCTATCGGCTATCGTTCTGATGCTTCTGATTATAAAGCGGCAGAACAATTGGTTGAAAACGTGTTGGCTGATTTCGGTAATTTAAATATACTCATAAACAATGCAGGGATTACCAAAGATGGCTTATTGATGCGTATGAGTGAGGAACAATTTGATACGGTGATTCAAGTAAATTTAAAATCAGTATTTAATTTGACCAAAGCGGTGCTTAAAACGTTCATGAAAAATAAAGCCGGCTCCATTATTAACATTACTTCTGTAGTTGGCATAAGTGGAAATGCTGGTCAAACAAATTATGCGGCTTCTAAAGCTGGGGTGATTGGATTTACTAAATCGGTCGCTTTAGAGTTAGGGTCAAGAAATATCCGTTCTAATGCTATTGCTCCAGGTTTTATAGAAACAGAAATGACTGCTGAATTAAATGCAGAAGTTGTGAAAGGTTGGACGGAAAACATTCCATTGAAACGTGCTGGTCAGGCCGATGATGTTGCCAATGCAGCCGTATTTTTAGGCTCAGACTTGTCAACGTACATTACTGGTCAAGTTTTACAAGTAGATGGTGGTATGTTAACCTAGTAATAGGATTTTTTTTATCAGTTCTAATTTTGAAATGATGAATTAGGTAGCCACTGATCACTATTTACTGAAATCAAAAATCATGATTCAATCATTTGAAATATTAACCCAAAGCTCACCATGGTATTATGTACTCTGTGTGGGCTTTGGGCTTTTTTATGCCTATCTTTTTTATGCTAAAAGTGTCGTAGAAAACAAATACATCACTTGGCTTTTGGCTACTTTTAGGTTTTTATTGGTAAGTACACTTTGTTTTTTAATGCTTAACCCTTTGGTTAAAACCATTGAAAATGAGTTTGAAAAACCAATATATGTCATTGCCCTTGATCATTCTGAATCTGTTGGATTGGTGTATACTAAAGCTCAACAAACGGCAATAATCAACCAATTAAAACAATTGGTACCTGCACTTCAACAACAAGATGTGGAAGTACATTGTAGAACCCTAGACCATGCCGTAAATTTTGCTGATACCCTTTCATTCCATGCAAAAAGCACTAATTATAGTCAACTTTTTACAAGTATTGAAAACGATTATGAAAATAGAAATTTAGTGGAAGTTATCCTTGCGGGAGATGGCATTATCAACGAAGGCATTTCACCCACGTACAAAAATTATCCATTTAAAATCAGCACCATAGCACTAGGGGATACTACTCCCAAAATAGACATCTCCATTAAAGGGGTAATCAGTAATAAAACTACTTTTTGGGGAAACAAATTTCCTATAGAAGTACAAATTGGCAATGTGGGTTTTCAAAATACCCCGGTACAAATCAGTATCGTACACCAACAAAAAGTGATTGCGCAACAAACCATTACCTTAGCAGAAGCACATAATGACCTCAAATTTTTAATCGATGCTTCCCAAAAAGGGATGCAACACTATACCGTGAATATTAAACCTGTCAAAGGAGAATATACGCTTCAAAATAACCAACGTCATGTGTATATGGAAGTCATTGATGGTAAAGAAAAAATACTTTTAGTCGCTGCTGCACCTCACCCCGATATTAAAGCCATTAAATCAACCTTAGACCAAATCGACAACATTGAATTAAGTATTTATATACCGGATGTGAATACGTACAAAGATGCCCCTTACGATTTAATTATTTTGCATCAAATTCCACATATACAAGGTATTGGAAATGATATTTTACAAAAAATACTACTTAAAAATACGCCTTTATGGTTTATTCTAGGAAACCAATCAGATCTGAATAGGTTTAATGCGATGAATACGATTTCAAAATTGATAGCAAGAGGGCGAAATACTGACAAAGTGATGCCTTCTTTTCATGTAGGTTTTGATAAATTTTTGGTTGAGGATAATATTAAAAATCAATACCTTAAATTCCCTCCTTTGAGTATTCCTTTTG
>JBIKPL010000218.1:0-5250 GCA_044357485.1 Cytophagales bacterium | reverse complement strand
TGAAGGAGTTAATAATTTCATCTTAGAAGACCTACAAAAAATCCTTACTAACATTCAGTTGAGTACTATGGGCACAGAGAGTGAGGAAGACTTTGACAACCTCTTCGAAGATATGGACTTGAATAGTACCAAACTCGGAAAAACTCCCGAAGCAAGAAATGAAATCATCTCTAAAGTCCTTTCTCATTTAGATAAAATAGACTTCCAATTAGAAGACACCGAATTAGATGTTTTAGGGGATGCCTACGAATATTTGATAGGACAATTTGCGAGTGGAGCCGGTAAAAAGGCAGGAGAGTTTTATACTCCGCAGAGTGTAAGTACCATCTTAGCAAAGATTGTCACCACCGGAAAAACCAAACTAAAATCGGCTTATGACCCAACATCAGGTTCGGGGTCGTTATTGTTACGAATTGCTAAACAAGTTAAGGAAGTAGGTAATTTTTACGGACAAGAAATGAACCGTACCACCTATAACCTTTGTCGAATGAATATGATTCTTCACGGAGTTCATTACAAACAATTTGACATTAAACAAGAAGACACATTAGAACATCCTCAACACTCGGGAATGACTTTTGAGGCTATTGTTGCTAATCCACCTTTCTCGGCACAATGGAGTGCTAACCCATTATTTACAACCGATGACCGATTCTCTCAGTACGGGAAGTTAGCACCAAGTAGTAAAGCAGATTTTGCCTTCGTTCAACATATGATTCATCATCTTGCCGAGAACGGAATTATGGCTTTGGTATTGCCACACGGTGCTTTGTTTCGTGGTGGTGCCGAACAACACATCCGTAGGTATCTTATAGAAAATCGAAACTATCTTGATGCGGTAATTGGATTACCTGCCAACATCTTTTATGGCACGAGTATTCCAACTTGTATAATGGTATTCAAGAAATGTAAGGAACACCCCGAAGATGTTTTGTTTATTGATGCAAGCCAACACTTTGAAAAAGTGAAAACCCAAAATGTGTTACGAGAGGAACATATTGATAAAATAGTAGAGACTTACCGTAACCGTATTGAAGAAGACAAATACAGCAAAAAAGCCACTTTGCAACTCATTGCAGAGAACGACTACAACTTAAACATACCTCGTTATGTAGATACTTTTGAAGCCGAAGACCAAATTGATATTGATTCCATAGCAACGGAGATAAAATCATTGGATAATCGTATTAAAGAGACCGATTTCATTCTTGCGGATTTTTGTAAACAACTGAATATTGTAACTCCTTTCTAATCATGGAAAAATTAAAGAATATACCATCTTTGCGTTTCCCTGAGTATAAGGGAGATTGGGAAGTGAGGAAATTGAAGGAAGTAGCAGATATAGGAAGAGGAAAATCTAAACATAGACCAAGAGATGCTGAATTTTTATACGGAGGGAATTATCCTTTCATACAAACAGGAGATATAAGAAAAGCTGGATTGTATTTAACCGAATACTCACAAACTTATTCTGAAGAAGGTTTAAAACAAAGTAAATTATGGTTCGAGGATACTTTATGTATTACTATTGCAGCTAACATAGCCGAAACATCTATTTTAAAAATAAAAGCCTGTTTTCCCGACAGTATAATTGGACTAATGCCAAGTGAAAATAAAACGACTGTTTTATTTGTAAAGCATCTATTTGACAAATTCAAAATTCAAATACAAAGTCTGTCTCAGGGTGCTGCTCAAGACAATTTAAACCAAGAAAAACTATCAAATATTGAGTTTGTATTTCCTGAATTAATTGAACAAACCAAAATCGCTTCCTTCCTCACGGCAGTAGATGACAAATTACTAGCCTTGAAACAAAAGAAAACTCTTTTGGAACAATATAAAAAGGGTGTGATGCAAAAAATCTTCTCACAAGAGTTACGATTTAAAGATGATAATGGAAATGATTACCCTAATTGGGAGGAGAAAAAGTTGAATGAGGTTGCCAATAAGAAATCCTCAAACATCTCCGCAAATAAAATTGAAGATAATTTTGGAGATTACATAATATATGGAGCATCAGGGATTCTTAAAAAAGTAGATTTTTACAAAGAGGAAGATGATTATATCAGTATAGTTAAAGATGGTGCGGGTGTAGGTAGATTACTTTATTGTAAAGGACAATCATCAGTACTTGGGACTATGGAAATAATTAGACCAAACGAACAAATAGACACATATTATCTATATTGTCTGTTGAGTAATATTGATTTTGTAAAATATGTTACCGGTAGTACAATACCTCACATTTACTTCAAAGATTATTCAAGCGAAATCTGTGGATTACCATGTCTCGAAGAACAAAACAAAATCGCCAATTTTCTATCGGCTATTGATGATAAAATCAATCATTGTCAGTCACAAATGGAAAAAACAGAGGTTTGGAAAAAGGGGTTATTGCAACAAATGTTTTGTTAAGTTATGAAAAGGAAAGACATTAATAATATTACTGAACTTAATGAGTTCTTGGGACCGGAAAATCTAACTTTCTATTATTTAAAACCATTCGAATTTAGAGACATAAATTTTAAATTCAGTTTGGGTAATAATTTTAGTGAATTAAATGGATTAATTCATTCAAATAGTAATGGTTCTACTTCAACTCAATTTGCATCTATTGATTATTATATTTTTGATAATTGTCGTTTTGAAGAAGAACTAATTATTTCAGATAATTTTGATATCCAATTGACTTTCAAAAACAAATGTCAAATTTACAAAGTTGATTTTAGTGAAGCACTAATAAAAAAGAAGATACGATTTTATGAATGCGATTTTGAAGATAAATGTAATTTTGAAAACACAAAATTTGGAGAATTGATTGATTTTTGGAAGTCTACTTTTCACAAACCAACTGTGTTTTTAAAAACAGATTTTATGAAAACATCTGTTTTTTCAGCCTGTATCTTTTACGAAAATGTATTATTTACTTATTCTTTATTTAATGAAAAATCTATTTTTAGAGGGGCAATATTTAAAAAAGGATTAGACTTATCATTAGCAATTGATTCCGGTGAATATAATTTTTTTAATATTTCTCTAAATAACTTTAAATCTCTAAAGTTCTCAAATGAAGATGAGTACAATGATATGATTTATGATGGTTTTATTCCGACAATTAATAAAAAAGAAACCTTTAGAATAATTAAACAACATTTTCAAAATATTGGTGATGACTTAGAATATGTAAAATATTTGAAGTTAGAAAAAAAACCTATCTATCAAATTATTACCCAAAACTTCGTAAAAAACAATCCAATTCAATTTTGGAATTACATACACCACTCATTTGATTTACTTTCACTTAGTCTAAATAGAATTTCAAACAATCATCGAAATTCTTATTTGTTAGGAATTGGATTTACAATCATTTTTGGTATTATTTTCTTTTCATTATCATTATTGTCATTACCTGATTTTAATATCAATTTTAACCCTAATAATTGGGAAAAAACGGGGTTATGGAAAGATTATATTTCATTTATGAATCCAACTCACGATATCAAATTATTTGACAATTATTACCCAACAGGTTGGACTTATTTTTGGCAAACTTGGGGAAGAATTTTTGTAGGATATGGAATCTACCAAACCGTTCAGGCTTTTAGAAAATTGAAATAATAAATTAAACTATGGCAAAGCAACCGGAATTAGTTTTAGAAGAACAATTAGTAGAACAACTTGAAAAGTTAGGCTACGGATTAGTATATCTAAAAGACGAGAATGAATTAATTGCCAATCTTAAAACGCAATTAGAAAAACACAACAAGATTAAATTCTCCGATAAAGAGTTCGAGAGGGTGATGAATATTCTCAGCAAAGGTTCGGTGTTTGAGAAAGCCAAATCGTTACGAGAAAAACAACATATTGTTCGAGATAACGGGGACAACCTGTATTTTGAATTCATGAATACCGAATATTGGTGTCAAAATCAATTTCAGGTTACTCACCAAGTTACCATCGAAGGTTCTTATAAAAACCGTTATGATGTAACCCTCTTAATTAACGGGTTGCCGATGGTTCAAATAGAATTAAAGCGACGGGGATTAGAGTTAAAAGAAGCCTTCAACCAAATCAACAGATACCAACGCCATTCGTTCGGGTCTAATTCAGCATTGTACCAATACATCCAAATATTTATCATTAGCAATGGGGTGAATACCAAGTATTACGCTAACAATAAAAATCAGTCATTCAAACAAACTTTTTATTGGACCGACAAAGACAATAAGAGATTAACCAATATCTTAAATGGTTTTACGAGTGAGTTCTTAGAACCTTGTCACATCTCAAAAATGATATGTAAGTATATTGTGTTGAATGAAACTTATAAGGTTCCAATGGTTCTTCGTCCGTACCAATTTTATGCGGTAGAAACATTAGTTGAACGAGTAAAAAACAGTACCAAAAACGGATATATTTGGCACACGACCGGTAGCGGGAAAACTTTAACATCGTTCAAGGCAAGTCAAATCATTATGAATATGCCAAAAGTGAAAAAGGTAGTATTCGTAGTAGATAGAAAAGATTTAGATTACCAAACTACAAAAGAATTTAATAGTTTTAGTAAAGGAAGTATTGATGGAACGGACAACACCAAAGCCTTAGTAAAACAATTTACGGACGACACCAAGTTAATAGTTACCACCATTCAAAAGTTAAATACTGCCATCAGTAAAAAGCAGTACTTGGACCAAATGAATAAACTAAAAGACGAGAAGATTGTTTTTGTTTTTGATGAGTGTCACCGTTCTCAATTTGGGGAAACGCACAATAGAATCAAATCATTCTTTAATAATCATCAACTTTTCGGTTTTACAGGTACGCCAATTTTTTCTGATAACTCTGTAAAAAACGAATTGGGACGAAGAACTACCACAGAACTTTTTGGAGATTGTCTTCATAAATATGTCATTACAGACGCTATCAAAGACGAGAATGTATTGAAATTCTCCGTTGAATATGTTGGTCGGTACAAACAAAAAGAAGGGGGTTCAGTAGTTGATATTGAAGTGGAAGATATTGACACCAAAGAGTTAATGGAGTCACCTTTACGATTAGAAAAAATTACCGACTATATTATTGCCAACCATAGCAGAAAAACACACAACAAAGAATTTACAGGAATGTTTTGTGTGAGTAGTGTTGATACCTTAATCAAGTATTTTGATGTCTTTCAAAAGAAAAAAGAAGCAGGAGAACATAATTTGAGAATTGCTACAATCTTCAGTTATGCTGCTAATGAAGATGATG
>JBIKPL010000217.1:0-5277 GCA_044357485.1 Cytophagales bacterium | reverse complement strand
AGATAATCAATGGATTGGAAAACGAACATGCTCCGTGCCCGAACCTAAATTAATCTCAATTTATGAAGCTTTGAATTACAAACAAAAACAAAAATTTGTAGTCCTGAAAATCCCACATCGAAAAGCTAAAGTTGTAGATATTCAAGTTTTTAGGTGCTGATTACTGCAAGTTGGGTTAAGCTTTGCCTAGTGATATCAAAAAAGCCTCCCGATAATTCCGGGAGGCTTTTTTAGTTTTTCTCTGTACCCTGTACCCTGTACTCTGTACTCTGTACCCTATACCCTGTACCCTGTACCAAAGCCCTATTTCACAATCACCACTTGTTTGGTAATTGTTTGTTCGGCAGAAGCAATTTTCAAGACATACACACCACTTGATAATTCAGCAGTAGAGATATTGAATTGAGAGCCTGTAACGGTTTTGCTGGCAACCACATTGCCATGAATGTCAGTGATTGATGCGGTTCCAGCAATTGGTGAATTTAAAGATACATTTAAAACATCTGAGGCTGGAACAGGATAAACAGCGATTGTGGTCAAATTATTTTCAATGCCTGTAATGATAAAAACATCAATATAAAATATATCAGAACTGTTTGTACAACCATCTTTTGTGATGGTTAAGGAATATTCATTAGAAAATGCAGGTGTAAATGACTGATAAATAGCATTGTCAATATAACTCATATCAGCAACATTATACCACTTATAGGTTGCCCCCTCAAGATTTGCTGTTGCAGTCATACCTGATAGCGTAACAGATGCATCTGTAATTTTAATAGTACCAATAACTTCTACACTTTGACTAGAAGTACCAACCGATTCGAATGAAATATCACCACTTGGATTATCAATCGCATTGTTAGCGATTCTCACAAATACTTTTTGAGATACCATTCCATCAATAGGAGTAATGTTTAAGGTATTGTCATAATTTGTCAACGAATCCAAAGAAACTTCAAAGCCTGTTGGAGGCGTTACGACAATAGCATCGGTTAAATCAGCTCCTGAAACCATTATGCTTTGAGCAACCGAAACATCGTTTCCACAAGCCGTAAATGCTGTTGGAGTACCTGTTACTTTAAATGCTGGCGCAAATTCAACAACAAGTTTTAAATCACCATAACCAACAAAATTAAATTTGCCATTTCCATAAACCACATCATTCATGGCATTAAATTCATCTGTAGGCATGGCTGTCCAGCTTGTGCCATCTTCAGAATATAAAACATATAGTCGGCCGTATTCTGCATCTTGACTGGTAAAGTTAACTCCAGAACCTACGTAATGGCCATTTTTATAAGCAAATACACCGTCTCCCCAAGAGCCTCCTATCGTAACACCTATTGGTTCATTGCTGATGATTGCTTTGTTTGCAAAAGAATTCACAACCGAAGGGGTTGCTGTAGAAATAGAGAAGAATTTTGTGATGTAATTTGGCTGATCTATATATTCCATACCAGTGAAATGAAATTTAGAGCCATCATAAAAAACATCATTATAATAATAGACCGGTAAAGCCAAGGTTGGCGTAATGTTGGTCCAATTGATACCATCAGCAGATTGCATAATTACCCCTTCATAAGTAATATTAGATGTCCCTAATGCAAAGAAAAGTCCATTTACAAATCTAATTTTAAAGTAGTTGTTGTTGTCGGCATTGGAGGATGACCAAGATACAGCATCAGATGAACTTAATAAAGCACCTTCCGTTGCTCCACAAACATAAGTTGAGTTGCCATAAGCTACTGTATTTAATGTGTAATTGGGCGTCGCAATTTTAGTCCAATTCGAACCTGTTAAAGAAGAAACTACCGCTTTATCACCAACGGCGACGAATTTAGTGCCATCATTTACAACAGAATAAAGGGTGTTTTCACCATTAGGTGTATTATTGTCCCAAGTTGTGAAATCAGTAGACGTTAAAATGATGCCCGAATTGCCAATTCCACCAACACCAACAAATGTATTGCCATTTGATGCAACTGACGCATAGCTATTTCCTGAATAAGTATAATTGATACCGTCATCTGAAGTACTAATGCCTTCATTTCCATATTGAAAATATTTGCCATTCAAGTATGTCGCACCCTGACAAACCATATAGGCTGATTTTGGTTGAAGGGTGATGTTGGTTCCATCGGTTGTAGAAAATATTGCACCATAAGAATGAGTATATGCACCATCATAACCAAAAAAGTATATTTTATTGCCATCATAAATGCCATGAAACATTTGATTTGGTAAACTAATTGGTCCAGTTGAATTGTCAGGATAAGTAACTACCATAGTAGCAGAACTATTAATCCAAGTACTTCCGTCGGTACTCGTAAATATTTTAGTGCCAGAACTAAACAAATAAAATTTGTCTTTTAAAAATTGTGTTTTATTTACTGATTCAGCTACAATTGAACTTGTTGTCCAAGAGTTGTCCGTAGCGGTTGTTGATTTGTAAAGGGTTGCATTGCCAACATCTCTTCCGCTTATCAAATAGATGCTATTGCCATAAGTGATATTCATTAAATCATCGGTTTCTTTCCCTTCAGTGGTAAGAATTGGTGTCCAAGTGATGCCATCAGAAGAGCTTACAATGGTTCTTTTTGCTCCAACACAGTAAAATTTATTCTGAATAAATTGAACGTCATAAAAATTATTGATGGTGCCAGAATTTCTAGTCGTCCATGAAATACCATCAGCGGAAGAAGCCGTAAATCCATCTGCACCTATCACTACAAATACGCCAGCACCAAATGCAATTTTGTAAATAGTTTGGTTTAAAGCTGTCGATTTAGCCCAATCAATTCCATTTAATGAAGTGTAAATTACCCCTGCATTTGTAACGGCGATGTACTTGCTGTTGCCATAAGTAACACCTTGGCATGACGTGTTACCGATAGGATAGCCAGCAGAGGTGGTAAATGTTGGTGCTTGAGCGAAGCACAATTGGCTCAATAATAAGACAAAAACGAGTAGTTTTGTTTTCATAATTAATTTAAATTGGTTAAATAAAATTGGTTGAATAAAATAAGGAATCGAATATTAATAAGATTGATATTGAAAAATTCAATACTTTACATTTTGAGTTACGTAAATTGTTCCTGTTTAGGCTATTAAAATAGAATAAAATTAAAATATATTTTATGGCCTATGCTACTTGTTTTTAAAATTATCAAAAAAGCCTCCCGATAATTCCGGGAGGCTTTTTTGATTTTCTCTGTACCCTGTACTTTGTACTTTGTACCCTGTACGCTGTACCCTGTACTTTGTACCCTGTACCCTGTACCAAAAGCTATTTCACAATCACCACTTGTTTGGTAATTGTTTGTGCGGCAGAAGCAATTTTCAAGACATACACACCACTTGATAATTCAGCAGTAGAGATATTGAATTGAGAGCCTGTAACGGTTTTGCTGGCAACCACATTGCCATGAATGTCAGTGATTGATGCATTTCCAGTGATTGATTCATGCAATGCAATATTAAGGATATCTGTAGCAGGATTTGGGAAAACGATAAATGACGCATTTGGCATATCGTTTAACCCATTTATAATGTTATTTACATAATGTGTGCCTGTAGTATCATTGGTTTTGCAATCAGTTAAAGAGATGATAGCGGCATAATTGCCAGAAACGGTTGGCGTAAATGAACTGCTAGTTTCGCCATCAATAATTGCTTTGGTATCTGCATTGATCCATTGGTACGTTGCATTTTGTGTTTGAACACTTAAGGTGTTATTGGTATTTGTAACAAGGGTGTCGGCTTGGTTAACCCTTACTTCAAATACATTGGAGGTGTCTAAGCCACAGTTGTTATAGGAAATATACACAAGTTTTACATCGTTAATTGAATTGTCTGGTCTGAAACCAAATAAAGTATCCGTTTCAACAGCTGGTTGAATTGCCCCTTCTCCATAATATATGCAAAGATAATAATGTGGATCAGTACTGGTTGCTTTAATTTTAAGGGTAACAGAATCGCCTAAACAAACATATTGACTGATCGGTTGTGTGGTAATCGTAGGAAGTTCTAAACTTACTCGTGTTACCACTTCTGTTTTTGGAGAGATGCAACCTTGTTCAGAAGATTGTACATAGTAAGTGGTATTTTTGTTGATAATTGGTGTCATAAAACTGGTGCCATAACCAACAGTATCGTTGGCTTCATTGGTCCAAGCATAGGTAAGACAATTGTCGCAACCTTTCATTCTTGCTTTTTCTCTTACAGGAATTTGTATGCTTAATTTTGTTGTTCCTTCACCACAAATGGCACTGTCAGTCGCCATTGGTTGCCATGCATGAATAACTTGTGCCGTTACTTGGGTAGGCTCAGAATAACATCCATCATAAATCGCTTTTACATTATAAGTGGTCGTGTTTTTTAACAGATCAGTATTAAATATTGCGGAGTTACTTTTAATATTGTCATTTACATCTGTCCAAACATACTCATTTGGGTCACCACAATTGCCTCTACAATTTATTTGACCTTGCAATAATACTTGTAATACAAATGAACCAGAATCACATTTTGAATCAGGTGTTTGAACAAATGGTGGATTAGGTATCGGAATGTTGTTGATATATGTTTCAGTAATTTGAGAACTGCATCCCATTAATGAGACTTTTGCATAATAGTAGCGATAACCAAATCCATTTTGTTCTGATGAAGTGAACGATTCTCCTGTTGCAATAATACTATCTTTTGTTGGTGACTCATACCAATTAATGGTTGGGTTAGCCGGTATGTTCGTTCTCAATGGTCCTTGTAAAGTAGCATGTAAGGTTGCTATTCCTGGTCCACACATCGAAGTGTCTGTTAATAGAGGTGATTGTAAAATTATTACAGGAACAGTTATGAAAGCCGTATCAGATGTACAACCATCATAGCTAGCCGTAAGCGAATAGGTTGTGGAATTATATAATTTTGAAGTTTGAAAATCTGCATCATTAAACACTACATTATGGTTGATGTCTCTCCACTCATAAGTGTTGTTGTCACCGCAGTTTCTACAATTGGCTTGGCGTAATGGACTTACAGATGCACTTAGCAATACCGATTCTCCTTTGCAAAGGTACTCTTTTGAGTGATGTACGGTTGGCATTGCTGGTCTTGATTTCACTATTGCTTGTACAGGAACTCTTTCCGATTCGCAACCATTTTGTGATAATACCGCATAATAGGTGGTAGGGCTAGTAATATACGGTGTTTCAAATAATTCGCCTGAACCAATGTGCGCCCCCCCTGTAGGAACATCGTACCAATAAAATTCTGATG
>JBIKPL010000216.1:0-5286 GCA_044357485.1 Cytophagales bacterium | reverse complement strand
TCCTGAGTATTTTTTTGAGAACGCTATGTTATATATTGTGGGTGGAATAGTAGGCGGAACTATTAAGGTACTACTCAAGCACTTTAGTGAAAACCCAAATGATTTTATGACATTTTCAATATGGTTAATATTGTTAATAAATATTACCATATTGTTTTTCCGTTTGAAATACAAACCCTTGAAATACTTAATTCTAATTATAATTGCTACCTTATTATATTTATTTGATTTTATATTACTTTCTATAACAACCATTGATTCTACAGATATAAAGAAAATTTATTCAGTAATCGCAATTGAAATTCTTTCTAAAAGTATATTATTATCATTGATAATTTATTTTGGTATGAGACAAGATAAATTGAAATCATAAAATAATAATAGTATATCATAAGATTGGTTTTATTTATGAATTAGCTCATATAAGTTGTGTGAATATTGTAAAATTAGGTGAATGATATATTGTATGATAAATAAACATATCACAATGGAATAACATGATTAAAAGCAAATAACCGTAAATACAATCATGAATATTCTAAAGACAAATTGGATTAATTTTTTAGGCATATTTATAATCCTATATGTATATTCAATAGTTAATGCTTTTAATCTCCACCCTGCTTTTAGTTTATTTCAAGCGTTTGTATCAGCTAGTATTTCTATTTGTTTATATGGAATCTTATTTTGGGTTTTATTTTTTGTATCCCAAATTACATTTGATTTGATTTTTATCAGAAATGTCGAAAAATTAAGAATAAAATTACTGATCGAATGGCTCGTCGTTAGTAGTCCATTTATATATTGGATATTCATTTATAGTGAAAATATATTTATAATTGGTGTTATAGCTTTTTTTATCACTCAAATAATAAGAGAAAAATTGATTATAAAAACTCATAAATAACCCAAATTATGGATCATAAAAATTTCGAAGCTCAATTACTGCTGATCCTGAGCATTATTATATTTATTTTTTGTTTTGGATGTAAACATAGAAATGATGATTCTAAAGTTGCGATTTTTTACACACAAGATTCTATTTATAAAATTAGTATTGATTTGCCGTTTGAGTTAGATACACTTTACACTTGGCTTGAAATTTCAGATAATAATTGTGGTCACATGAGGAAGTATAGGTTTCAAAATAAAAGATATCCTAGAATTCAAGATTCCAGTTATTATTATAGATTAAATTCAGACTCTTTATTCAGACTAACATTTAGCCATAATGATAGGTTTTATTGTAAATATGATTTTCGTGATGACAGATTCATAAATCCAATAGAATTTGCTAGAAGATTAAATTACAGAAATTATTCAGGAAGAGATACGCTAGTAATTGATACTGTTTTCAAAACTCAAATTAATGATAGAAATTTCATTATTGCTCAATACAAATTAAATGAAAAGAAAAACAAAGACAGAGATTGGCTGCATTATGTTAAAGGAATTTCAGTAGTCGATTCAAATTTGTTTGTGTTTGAATTTGAATGTAGAAAGAATAAATTCACCCCTCAAACAAATAACATAATGATTAATACAATTTATTCCATTGACATTAGTAAAAGGGTAGAAAAATAAATGGTTACAAGGTTTTATATGCACCAATTTTACTTAAGAATTCATCCCCTATTAAAATTGGAATGAATTTCATTTCACCTTTTAATTTATCAGCTTGAGATAATATTAACCCTCCCATACATTCTTCAATATTATATCTTATTGCAAATGTCGTAAGAAATGTCAAATCTATTATTTCCATTGAAGGCAAAGTCAACCAAGCATGAAAGTCCACTTTGTCATTTATTCCATTTTTAAGCAATTCAGTTATATCGCTATCATCTAAGTGAAAGAATTCCTGCCCTTTACAAGTAACATAACCAATTGTAAAATATATCTCAGAAGACAATATCTTCTCAAAAAATGGCTTCAATTTCAAATGAAATGCTAAACAATTTGCAGACAATTCTTGAGGATTCACCCTTCCGAATTCTTCAGCAATTAGTTCTTGTAAATCACACTTAAGTTCTTCGGTTAAAAAGAGTTTGTCAGTATAATTAATAGTTGGTGCTTGTAAATTAAAACTGCAAGATCTGTAATATGCGTTATCAAAATCTTCTTTATACATAAATCAAATTTGCTTGAGATATAATTTTAGAACTAATGTAAGAACATTTATTTATTCCAACTTGAGTTATAATGCAGAATAGCCACTTACAATTAGCTATTCTATTACAAAACACCACTAAATTGAAGTAGCCATCCCCTATAAATTCTATAACAGTAACAAATCAACCAACATAACGTCTTTCATACCGAGCTTTGGGCATTCAAATTAAACGAAAGCCCAGATGAAAAACTTATCAGCCATTATAATCGCTTCATTGATATTTATCGGTGGAGCGATTTATTATTTTTTCTTCTACGTCAAAAACAAGGTAGCGAGTGTTGCCACTCCAAATGCAGTAACTGACAATCCTGTTTTATCTTCAACACCAGTCGTTTTGCCACAACTAACATGCAAAGATGCAGACAAACTTGTTACCCAAATTTTCACCAAACAAGGTGGCAAATACAAGTATGAAGACAAAGGTATGCCATCATACCGTACGGGTTTTGACAATTGGGGAACAGAAACCGCTGAAACCAAAACTCTCAAAAAACAGTTGGCTGATAGTGGTTTTGAAGTTGGTTATGGCTGTCCTGATGAACTAGAAAACCGATGTGTAACAGGCTACATTTATGCTAAAAAATCTAAAAAATGGACGGTTTTAGAAGCAGATGCTTTAGCTACTAAAATCAAAACAGAAGAGAAATGGGCAAACGATAAACCTGCATTCAATGTTAATCCAGGTTCTGAATTACGTGGTCAACTATACCGAGGTGGCTGGAAATTCGATACTCAAACCTTTGTATTAGTTAAAAACTTTTGATTTACACCTTTAATAACTCAACATGCCAACTTTAGAAGAATTAACCGAAAAACTCAGCAAGTACAAAAGGATTAGAGATGCGATGGTGGAGGCCGATGAAAAAGAAGCTTTTGATAAAAAGATTGCAAATGTTGAAGCTGAAATTTTGACTTTGACAACCCAAAATGAGCAAGAAGTTAAAAAACAAAAAAGAACTATTTCTCACGATAAATTACGCAATCAATGTCAGACATTAATCAGCGATTTAAAAACACTACTCCATCGTTACGAGGGGACACAGAAGGACAAAAAAGCAAATCAACCCGTGGTGAAAAGGCGAGTAAGCACCCTGATTGCTCAAGGAATTGCAGGAACTGTAAAACGTGCAGTCTCCAAAGAATTGAGCAGAGAAAAAGTAATGAAAATAAATCTTGATGCTTTAGACGAAGCCAAGAAAAACTTTAACCTAGCACTTAGAAGTCTGCGTGATGCTCTTGGCGGAATCAGTTCTGAAAATGATGCTTTTATCAAAGCTTTTAACTCCGAAATGGATGAAATGATTTCAGAAGTTAAAGAAAAACAAAAAGCTCAGAAAGATAAAATGAGCGAAAAAGTAGAAGCTTAAATTCAGCTTATTATGCAGTATAAATATGTATTTGTGTTCATTGGTTTAGCTCTTGTAACTGGCGTTGCTTGCTACTTTTGGAAACAAGCTTATGACAAGAAGCAAGTATTAGCGAATTCTGTAAAAACGGTTACTGCTGATGCAAAAGCGAATAGAACAATCAACTTTGTTTAGCTCAAAACGCTAACCATTTCTTCTAAACTTACAATGGCCAACATTCAGCTTCCGTTTATCAATAAAGCCTTTTATCTAGCTAAAGACATAGATAATAACTCAAAAGTACTGGCACAAATCAAAGCTGATTATGGAGGTTTAATTACCTCCATTTCAACCATTACCAAAGTACCTGAAAAGCTTATTTATGCTATGATTTTTATCGAATCGCAAGGTAAAGCTAATGTAGTTTCAGGTAGAGCCATTGGCTTAATGCAAATAGATTACAGTTCTGCTGGAGATATTATTTTCTTTGAGTATAATCAAAAACGTTTAGGTGATGCTGAAAAAGCATTGTTAAGCAAATATCTTGGAACTCGCCTTGACTGCATTTTATCAATGCAGTACATGGGACAAAAGCTCAAATGTAATAACAATCTTGGATATATTTTCACCAAAGCAGATTTACTCAAACCCGAACTCAATATTTTGGTAGGTGCGATCTATTTGGGAATCTTACTGGATGAACACGTTGAAAACAATATTGTACGATTAGATAAAATAGTACTTCGCTACAATAAAGGTTTCTTTACCAAATTTCCTGTAGGTGCAAGTAAAGAGGTTATTTATAATTCAGCTAATGCTATTAGCCAAAACTATATCAAGAAATTAGCGGGGTTGAATTCTGTACTTTCGATTGCCTAAATTCCATATTTGATGCTATTATTTGAAGAAAAGGTATCGCAAAACAGAACAGCATTTATAGAGAGGGTTAAACAATTAGCCAAAACATTCAATGCGAATCCTAATTGGTTCATGGCATTGTTTAACTCTGAAACTGGCGGTTCTTTTAAATCTGACATTTACAATATGGGTGGTAGTGGTGCTGTAGGTTTGATTCAATTTATGCCTCGAACAGCACAAGATTTAGGAACTAGCACTTCTTTTTTAGCTTCCCTTTCAAGTGTAGAACAGCTTGATTGGGTAGAGAAATATTTACTTCGTCAATTAGCAAATATTGGCAGGACTGCAATCAAAGATTATGACGATTTGTATTTACTCGTTTTCTATCCTGTAGCGGTTGGAAAACCCGATTCCTACACTATTCCATTATCAGGAATTGGCTATACTCAAAATGCAGGAATCGACATGAATAATGATGGAATTATCACCGTTGCAGATTTCAAAGCTTTTATCCGCTCTAAGATTCCAGCAAACAGTTTAAGTGAATTTACGGCTCGTTTTCGTTATGGGAAACAGTTATTTTTCGGTTTGCTTTCATTTGGAATTATAACGGTAATTTATTTCTATTATAAATCTAAAAAAATCATTTTTTGAACATTCAAATTATACAAATCTACTATCAATTTTCGGTGTGATTGGTTCATTTTATTAGATGAAATAAACTAAACAAACACCATTTATTGTCAGCGCACAATTGTTTGTTTTTGAGACCAATAAGTCACTTTCTATAAGGGTAACAACTTTGGTAATGGTTATTGTTTGAACGAGTTTTGGGTATCAAAATTCAATAATAAACCATCGAAATGACACTAAAATACAAAGCCCTACTTTCCAAATTAAGATTGGCAG
>JBIKPL010000215.1:0-5295 GCA_044357485.1 Cytophagales bacterium | reverse complement strand
CAAAGTATTACTATACAGCCTTATTATCGATTTATTTCTATATTTAAAATGGTAAGTCAGTTGGTTTACATTTTTGATATCCATCATATTTATGGCAAATGAGCTGCACTCCCAGTGTTTAACGAATTTAATGAATTTCAAATACATCATGCCCATTCATCTAAATAACGAAATCTATTAGTCCCCAGAAAAATCGTGTGACCCGAATTAAGCTGTTAAATGCAAGGGTATTTTATTTCATTAAAGTGTTGCACTAGTTTGATTTAAATAGCATAGATAAGCAATTCATTTCGTAGGGCGTTACCGCTGCGGCACGTGATTAATGTCGTTAAGTTAAGCATTTTGATACTTTAAAATCCGTGATAACCCGCTTAATCCGCCAAATCTGTGTTCAATTTTGTTTTTATTCTTTGTCAAAGAATAAAAACTTGGAACGCGAATCAAGAGGATAAAACGGATTATCGCTGATTTTTTTCCTTAACTTAACGACATTGGGCGCGTGATAGGCACTCGTCCCGATTTTTTCGGGACGCTCAAACAAAGCCTATCCCGCTAACAGAAAGCGAATTAGCCAATCATTCCACTATAATTTAATGTTCATTTTAGCCAAATAAATTAAAATTCATGAACGAAAAATACCAACTTATTTATTAAATATTTTTTTAGCAAGCGCTACTTATCTTAACTTTTGAAAAAAGGCTTTCATCAATGTTTCTGCTTCATGGGCCAAAATACCCGATACAAAGGTCGTTTTGGGATGCAGGATGTTTTCTTGTAATTTTTGGAATCCTCTTTTGGCATCGGAAGCGCCATAGACAATTTTACTGATTTGGGTCCAGTAAGCAGCGCCTGCACACATCACACATGGTTCTAGGGTGACATATAAGGTGCAATCGATCAGGTATTTGGCGCCAATGGTGTTTGCTGCTGCCGTTAAAGCAATCATTTCGGCATGCGCCGTCACATCTTGTAGGGCTTGCGTTTGGTTATGTCCTCGGGAAATAATTTGATTATTGGCTACGACCACCGCACCCACGGGCACTTCTCCTTCTTCAAAAGCATATTTGGCTTCTTTCAACGCTTCCCGCATGAAATATTCGTCTGTCATGGTGTGCGCTTATTTTTTAGGGAATGACTTATTCTTTCTTTGCTCCAACATGATGTCTTTAGCAGATTTTCCTTGTTTAGGAGGAATAACGCTGTTGTCGGGAATAAAAGAAGCGGCGGTAGCATTTACTTTGATGGTTTTCATGATTTGATGTGCCACCGGTTGCCATTCTTCTCTCAAATAATCGGGGGTACTAAAATTGAATATAAAGATGCGTTTGTCCACTACTGCATAAGTAATATAGCTATAATACTGTATGGTTTCTTGACGTTGAGACGTTGCTCTTGGAGGTTGTTCGGAGATAAACTCAAGCACAATCACCTTACGTTTGTTTACTTCCATCACCGTGTCTTGTAGGAAAGTTACTTTGGTGAATAAATTCATCAAGGAGGCTTTGTACACATCTTTTAGGATGCCTAAGTTTTTGCCCCATAAATTGTTGGCGGTATTTACGCCAAAGTCTGTTCGGCCATTAGGGGCCGTATACATGGCAATTGGTTTTCTGTAATTCGGATAGCGTGCGGCAATATCATCGTCTGACATCACTAAAAAATCTTGGGGTAATTTTACCGTTACGCCTGCTGCAGGTTTGTATTTTTTAAGCTTAACGCCCGAAGAAAGACAAACGCCTGCTACCGCAATGACTAAAAACAAGATGATTTTTTTCATATATTTTTTTAAAAGTTTAAAGTTTAGGGTCTAGCGTTATCAGTTTAGCGTTAATTTTTAGGATTAAAAGTTATGAGTTAAGCTTCAGCATCAAGTGTTAAAACGCTAAACTAACAACGCTAAACTAACAATGCTAAACTGTTAATGCTAAACTGACAACGCTAAACGGATCACTAAAACCCGAAACCTTTCAATAATTTTTTACCTTCAGAGGCCGCTTTTTTCTTGGCTTCTTCTTCTAAGCGTTTTTTTTCTGCTTGCATTCTGGCATCGGCTTCTGCTCTTAACCTATCGGCTTCGGCACGGGCTTTGGCTTCGGCTTCGGCTTTAGCTTTGTTTACTTCTTCTTTGGCTTTGTTTACCACCGCTGTTTTTACAGATGCCACTTGATCGGTGGTTTCTCCACCTAACACTTTAATTTTAGGGCTGTCTGATTTTCCGGTAACTCCCAAATTGAGTTTTATTTTACCTCCAGTGCTCGCTGGTTTTCCGGTAAGCGATGCAATGGCTGAATTGGCGGCCGCGCCAGCCATCCCCGCAGGGATATCCATTTTCATGATATAATCCATGGTATTATCGAGCCCTTGACTTCCTGATTGTACAATTAAGCCAGTGGTGCCCGAACTTAGGGTAATTGGTTTTTTGATGTATACCCTTCCGTCTTTAATTTCAAAGTCTACCGCCACATCTTTGAGTGATAGCTCTTTCATGCCACTAAGTTTGGTAACGGAGGCAAGGCTATTGGTAAGGGCAAGTCCTTTGATGGTGGTTTGGGCAATATTGATTATCCCATCTCCAGATACTTTTTCCATTATCGGCATCATGTCTTGGCCTAGATTACCTGCAATTTTGAATGTAGTATTGAATTTCCCGTCAAGATTTTGTGCCAATGGGGCAAATGATTTTACCGTATTAAAGGTGGTATAAGCATCTTTGAATTGCAAGTTTTTGATGTCTAAGTCAAACGTAAAGCTTGGGTTGGCAATGTCTTTGGCGTCATACATCCCATTCGTTTTGAAATTTCCACCTAATAAATTAAAGATAATATTGCTCATTTTTACGGTACCTTCCTTTACAATGATATCGCCTTTTAGGTTTTCGATGTTCATGTTGTCGTAAAGAACTTTGGTCATGTTGGAGCTCAATACAAAATCAATGTTTTTAGGGATTTCTAACGCAGAAATTTTAACATTGGCTTCAGGTACGGTTGTGGTAGGCGTTGGGGAATCTGACATCCATTCATTGACATCAAATTTGGTGGAATTAAAATTCATTTTACCTTTTACGGTTCCATCAGAAAACAAGTAGCCAATGTAATTAGACAAATAGCCATTCACACTGATATCACTTTTCCCTAAGAAGCCATCCATTTGCTTGATGTTCATTTTTTCAGGACTGAAGTTTAATACCCCTTTGGTCATCTTAAATCCTTGAGGAAGGTCTTTACTTACAAAAGAAAAATCGGTAAAGGTCATGTCGCCACTTGAAGGCAGTTTACCATAATTTCCGGCGGTAACGTCAGACATTTTGCCACTGGTTTTAAAATCGGCTACATGAATAAGGCCTGATAAAGTCATGCCTTCTAATGGGAAAATTTTAGTCATTTTAGTCAAGTCAATAATCCCTTTGGCTTCTAAGAAGTAAGAAATGTCGTTGAAATTTTCTGCGGTCATTCTGCCTTCAAAAGGTTCTCCATCCATTACAAAAGCAAATTTATCTACCGCTACTTTGGTGTCAGCGATTTGCCCTGTAGCATTGTTTACCGTGCCATTAAAGCCAAAATTGTCTAAGGCTGCAGGGAAGGCTGATGATTTTACATAGCCATTCAATAATGACATAGAAGCGGCTACGCTAGGCATTTGTGTGCCATTGTAAATGCCTTTTGCTTTCACATCCAAAGCAAAGGCTCCTTTTAGCGTGGTGCCTTCTACCGGAAACATGGTCGTGATGTCGCCTAGGTTTAATTTAGCTTTTAAGGTAGCGTCGATGTTGTAATTGGTTAAGCCCATTAATTTTAAAGTGGCATCTACAGGATTGTTTCCGAAATCGACATGGAATTTAGCAAGGTTTACTTCGGTATGGTCTAAGACCCCATCTTTATTGTTGATGGCTAAATCAACGGTAATGTTTTTAACTGCAGCAGGCAATTTTGGATACTGCATCATCCCTTTATCAATTTTTAAATTTAACCCAAAGGCAGGCATTTGTGTTTTGTTGTAACGGCCTTTGGCAAAACCTGTTAATGCTAAAGTTCCTTCTGTTTTCAGGTCTTCGTATCCTTTTAAGAAAACCATCGGAATAAGCGAGATGATGTTTTTGAATTCTGTTTTCTTCACTGCGAAAGTGAGGTTTACATCAATGTTTGCGGTGTCGGGCATGCCAACCGTACCATCAAAACCAAAAGCAAAGTCATTGATTTCAAATTCATTTTCTTTGAAAGTATAGGTGTTTGCTTTGTTATCGATGGCTAAATTTAGTTCGGCTTCGAATTTGTTTTTGTTGAAATAGCTTGTGCCTGCTTGTTCAACTGTCAATGATTTTACAGCGGTTTTGGTGGCAATTTCAAAAATATCTTGGGTAATATCGCCACTCCCGTTATGGTTTAAGCCAGAGATTTCTGCATAAGTTGGGGTGAGTTTATCGTTGTATACGACATAGCCGTCAACGATTTTCCATTCTTCAATTTTGATTGCAAATTTTGAAGGTTCCGCTGGTTTTTCAGGCGTTACTTTGGAGGTGTCAGGCATCGCGATATCCCAGTTGGCTTTGCCATTTTTCAACACTTTAGCAAAAATACGTGGGGTGTTTAAGTAAATGCCTTTAATTTTTAATTGATTACCAGAAATCACACTCATCAAATCTACGACTACATGAAATTCTTTGATAGACGTTAAGGTGTCTCCTTTGAAATCGTCTTTGCCCACGATACCGAAGTTGCCTGCGGTTAGGGTAAAGTTGGGGAAGTTGCGAAACATAGAAATACTAAATTTGTCAATGTCATAAAAAACGTTGGCATTAACAGACTTCGCTACTTCACTGTCAATTTTAGCTTTGATATCGTCTTTGTAAATGGCTGGTAAAATGAGGGCGGCAGCCACTATAAGTGCTACGATAGAACCAATAACAATCAGTGTTTTTTTCATTTGTTACAAATTTATTTTTATAGGCTACTTGAGGATTATTTTCAAGTCTGAAAATTACCAAATTATGCTGGGTATTGAAACATAAGTTTGAAATTAATATTTCAAACTTTGATAAAGCGTGACTCTTGTCTATAACGCCATAAGTTTGGGGTGTAGTATAAGCATACTTTTTTTCTATGGGTTTCACCCATGGGTGTCCTGCTATCCATGGGTTTCACCCATGGTTATTAAGGTGCAACCCTTCGGGTTATTTGTACTCTGTACTTTGTACTTTGTACTCTGTACACTGTACTCTGTACTCTGTACTTTGTACTCTGTACTTTGTACTTTGTACCCTGAACTTTGTACCTAATACTTTGTACCTAATACTTTGTA